>NZ_JCANQV010000146.1:0-14635 GCF_059553635.1 Candidatus Streptomyces philanthi | reverse complement strand
GGGACCGGGGGTGTCCGCTCCCTGTCCGAGCAGAGCCCGCCGGAGCACGTCCCGTTCCACGGGCCGCACCAGGCGGGCATCGTCACCCCGCAGCAGTCCTTCGCCGGGTTCTTCGCGTTCGACGTCCGGGCCCGTGACCGCGCGGAGCTGGCCCGGTTGTTCCGGGCGCTGACCGAGCGGGCCCGCACCCTGGTGGCCGGGGTGCGGTCGAAGGACCCCGAGGTGGCGGCCGAGCCGCGGACCGCCGACGCGCTGACCGTCACCCTGGGGGTGGGCGCGTCCCTGTTCGACCACCGGTTCGGGCTGGAGCGGCGGCGGCCGCGGCGGCTGCGGTACATGCCGTCGTTCCCCCACGACGACCTCGATCCGGCGCAGTGCGACGGTGATCTGTCGCTCCAGGTGTGCGCGCAGCATCCCGACGCCGTCGTCCATGTCGTGCGTGATCTGACGGAGCACTCGGGCGGGCTGCTGCGTCCGCGGTGGGGGATGTCCTCCTTCCACAATCCGCCGCGTCCCTCGGGCGCGCCGCGCTCGTTCGTCGGTTTCAAGGACGGGACCGCGAACCCGGACGCGTCCTCGCGCCGGGAGATGGACCGGCTGGTGTGGGTGATGCCGTCGTGCGGCGAGCCCGGCTGGGCGGTGGGCGGCACCTACCAGGCGCTCCGTCTGATCCGTTTCGACGTGGAGCGGTGGGACGCGGTGCCGGTCGCCGCGCAGGAGAAGGTGTTCGGGCGGTACAAGGCGAGCGGGGCACCCCTGGGCGGCCGCCACGAGAACGACGTCCCGGACTACCGGTCCGATCCGCACGGCCGGGTGATCCCGCTGGACGCCCACATCCGGCTCGCCAATCCGCGCACCCCGGCGACCGCCGGCTCCCGTCTGCTGCGGCGGAGCTACAACTACGACGCGGGGTTCGACCGGCACGGACGGCTCGACCTGGGGCTGGTGTTCTGCTGCTACCAGCAGGACGTGGAGCGGCAGTTCGCGGCCGTGCAGCACCGGCTGCGGGACGAGCCGCTGACCCGCTGGGTGACGCCGTTCGGCGGCGGCTACTTCTTCGTCCTGCCGGGGGTGCGGGACGAACGGGACTGGTACGGGTCCGCGCTGCTCGGGGACTGATCCGTCGCCGGGCGGGGTCAGGCCGCGGGGGCGGTGCGGGCGGCCTCGGGCCGCGCCCCGCCGGCCGGTTCCGCCGCCGTCCACCGCCCCAGCACCATCTCCGCGGTGATGCCGGGACCGAACCCGGCGATGAGGCCGGTGCCGGAGACGCCGGAGACATCGCCCTCCTCGAACAGGCGCCGCAGTGCGTCGAAGACGACCGCGCTCGCGATGTTGCCGCGTTCGGTGAGCGTCTCGCGGCTGAAGCGGAAGGTCTCCGGCGGCAGGGCCAGGAAGCGGGAGAGGTCGTCGAGGATGCGCGGGCCCCCGGCGTGGATGATGTAGAAGTCCAGGTCCGAGACGTTCCACTGGTGTTGTTCCGCCAGGGTGCGCAGGGCGGGGGCCAGCATCTCCATGGTGCCGGGCACCCGCTTGTCCAGCAGGAAGTGGAAGCCGGTGTCGCGGACGCTGTAGGAGATCCAGTCCTCGGTGTCGGGGACGAGGTGGGAGCCGTTGCGTTCCAGGGTGACGCCGTGGCCGCCGTCGCCGCGGACGACGGCGGCGGCGAGGGCGTCGCCGAACAGGCCGTTGGACAGCAGCGAGCCGACGCCGAGGTCCGTGGGCTGGTAGCACAGCGAGCAGAACTCGCAGGCCACGATGAGGGCGTTGGCGCCCGGGTAGGCGCGGCAGAAGTCGTGCGCCCGGTTGATCGCCGCCCCGCCGGCCGCGCATCCGAGTTGGGCGATGGGCAGCTGGCGGGTGTCGGTGCGGAACCCCAGCGTGTTGATCATCCATGCGGTGAGCGACGGCATCATGAAGCCCGTGCACGAGACGTAGACCAGCAGGTCGATGTCGCGTGGCCGCAGATCCGCGTGGTCGAGCGCCCGTTCGACCACGTCCGGAATCCGTTCCCTGGCCTCGGTCGCGTAGAGCGTGTTGCGCTTCTCGAAGCCGGGGTGGCGCAGCGTCTCCTCGATCGGCTGGACGATGTGGCGGGTGCGTACGCCGGTGTTCTCGATCAGCCGGAGGACGAGGCCGAGCTGCGGGTGGCCGGCGTGCAGGGAACGCGCGAGTTCCAGCGTGTCCTCGACCGTGATGATGTGCTCGGGCACGGCGATGGCCGGTCTGCACAGGGTGCTCATGATCAGCTGCCTCCACGGGTCCGTTCGGGGTACCGCGTCGTCGGGCGCGCGGTGGTCACCAGGCGACCGGGAGGGCCATCGGGTAGCGCCAGATCGTCCCGGTGTTCCAGTCGATCTCCTCCTCCGGTACGGCGAGCCGCAGGTTCGGGAAGCGGTCGAGGAGGGTGCCGATCGCGACCTGGAGCTCCATCCGGGCCAGGTGGGAGCCGAGGCAGTGGTGGGTGCCGTAGCCGAACGTCATGTGGTGCGGGGTGCCGCGTTCCAGGTGCAGTTCGTCGGGGCGTTCGTACACGGCGGGGTCGTGGTTGGCGGCGAGGTAGGACACATGGACCACCTCTCCGGCCTTGATCGTGACGCCGTCGATGTCGACGTCCTCCATCGCGATCCGGGCGATGCCCACGCCCTGCCGGAACGGGATGTAGCGCAGCAGCTCCTCCAGGGCGACGGGCAGCATCTCGGGGTCGCTGCGGAGCTTGGCGAGTTCCTGCGGGTGGGTGAGCAGGGTGTGGGTGATGTTGCTGATCTGGTAGGTGGTGGTGTCGTGGCCGGTGACCAGCAGCACCTGGCCCAGGACGGTCAGCTCGCGCTCGTCGAGGAGCTCGTCGCCGTCGCGGGCGGTGGCGAGGCTGCTGAGCAGGTCGTCGCCGGGGTCGCGGCGGCGGCGCGCGGTGAGGTCGGCGAAGTAGTCCCGCAGCCCCTGCTTGGCCTCGGCCGCCGCCTCCTTGTCGGGCACACCGGTGGCCATCATCGCGATGGCCCAGCGGCGCAGCTGGCCGCGGTCCTGCTCGGGGATGTCGAGCAGCTCGCTGATGGTGGTCAGGGGCAGCTGGGACGACAGGTGGGCGACGAGGTCGGCGGGCGAGCCGTGCTCGGTCATCTCGTCCAGGAGGCGGTCGACGACCTGCTGGGTGGTGGCGCGCTGCTGTTCCACCTGGCGGTTGGTGAAGCCCTTGGCCACCAGCCGCCGCAGCCGGTTGTGCTCGGGCGGGTCCATCAGGTTGATGGCCTCCACCTGGGCGATCGGGGTCGGCGTCATGCGCGGCAGGTCACGGCCGATGCCCGCGGCGCGGCTGAAGCGGCGGTCGGTGGTGACGAAGCGGACGTCGTCGTACCGGGTCACCAGCCATGCCTCGCCCTCGCCGTGCGGCATGCGGATACGGGCGATCGGCGCCTCGTGCAGCAGCTGCTTGAGCAGGGGATCGAATTCCAGGCCGTTGGTGTGGGAGAAGGGGCAGTTCCAGACCTTGGTCTCAGGGCTCACGGCGTACTCCAAGCTCATGGGGACGTGGAGATGTAGACCCCGTGAGGCCCGTGCCAAGCGCGACGCGCGGGTAATTACCCCGACCGGCCGAACGAACCGACCGCACTGGCCCAGTCCGGCGCGCGGAAACGGGCGGTCCGGTGCAGGGCGACACGGCCGGCCCGCGTCAGGGCGCGCCCGGCGGCTCCGGCGTGGCACCGTCCTGCGCGGCCAGCAGGGCGTCGCCGGCGGGGGCGCGGTAGTAGAGGACCGAGGTGCCCGAGCGGCGGCGGGCCACCAGGCGCGCGTCGAGCAGCACCTTGAGGTGGTCGCCGACGGTGCCCAGGCCCAGCCCGGTGAGCGCGGTGAGCTGGCTGGTGCTGCGCGGGGCGGCGAGCGCGGCGAGGATGCCGGCGCGGCTGGTGCCCAGCAGCCGTCCGAGGGCGGCGGGCGCGGGGTCCGGTCCTGCCGGGCGGTCCGTGCCGAGCGCCCCGGACACCGGGTAGACGACGGCGTACCGCTCGGGCAGGTCCCAGGCCACCCAGCCGCGCCGGCAGCCCGCGGGGACGAAGACGAGGGCGGCGCCGGTGAGGTCGCGGGGCGGCCGGTCGGCGTCGTTGATCCGCAGGCGTCCCTGGCCGAGCCAGCGCAGCCGGGGGGTGAGGTCCTCGACGGCCGCGGCCCAGCCGTGCCGTCCCAGCCGGTGGACGCGGCCGACGATGTCGGCCTCCAGGAGCCTTCCGCGCCGTGGCCAGTCGGGGCGCACGAGGTGGTGCCACACCCACTCCAGCAGGTCGGCGGCGCGGCCGGCGGGGTCGGGGACGTCGAGTGCGCGGGGCAGCCGGCCGCCGGCGGCCACCGCGAGGTCGTGCCGGGCCGCGGGCGGCGGGGTGGCCCGTACGGCGTCCAGTTCCCCGGCGAAGGTGACCTCGGTGCGGCGCGGCGGGCGGGAGAGGAAGTCGGGGGTCCAGCGGATGCCGATCCCGGCGTCCCGCCAAGCGCGGGCGAACGGGTCCCGCGCCAGCCGCTCGCGGTACAGGGCCCGGTGCGCCGTCCGCAGGTGCGGCTGCCACGGGCCGGTGCCGCCCGCGGTCAGCTCCCCGAGCGCGGCGACCGTCTCGATCAGCGGTGACCAGGTGAAACGGCTGCCCGCCAGGACATCCGCGTCGACCAGCCAGTCCCCCATGTGCGCCCCTCCGCCCGCGCCGGTGTTTCGTTCCACGCCGAAACAGTGGATCATGCCGGGCGGTCCCCCTCAGCCTCTCCGTCATGCCGAACTCCGCATCCGCCCCGTCCCTGCCCCGCCAGTTCATCCGCACCCGCCGTTTCACGCGGGGCGCGCCCGCCTCCTTCACCGTCGCGTCCGACGGCGCGACCGTGCTGTTCCTGCGCGGCCGGTCCGGTGACGACCCGGCCGCCTGCCTGTGGGCGCTGGACGCGGACACCGGCGCCGAACGGCTGCTGGCCGACCCGGCCCGCCTGTCCGGAGGGCCGGGCGGGATCGAGGCGTACGCCGCGGACGACGCGGCGCGGCTGGCCGTCTTCCCCTGGTCGGGAGGGCTGTGGGCGGTGGACGTCCCCTCCGGCCGGACACGCCGGCTGCCCGTCGGCGGCCCGGTGGACGATCCGCGTCCCGATCCCACCGGCCGGTGGATCGCCTATCTGCGCGGCGGCGCCCTGCGGGTGGTCGCGGCGGACGGCAGCGGGGACCGTCCGGTGGCCGTGCCCGACGGCCCGGAGGTGTCCTTCGGCCGCGCCGAGTACGTCGCGTCCGCGTCGATGGAGCGCACCCGCGGCCACTGGTGGGCGCCGGACGGCGGGCGGCTGCTGTTCACCCGGGTCGACGAGAGCGGGGTCGCGGCGTGGCACTCGGCGGACCCGGGGCGGCCCGGCAGCCCTCCGCGCACGGTGCGCTATCCGGCGGCGGGCACCGCCAACGCCGAGGTCACGCTGTGGACCGCGGCGCCCGGCGGCCCGGTGACCGCGGTCCCCCGGGACGAGGACGCCTGCGAGTACCTGGCCGCGGCGGGCTGGGACACGCACGGCCCGTTCGCCGCCGTGCAGAGCCGGGACCAGCGCACGGTCCGCGTCCTCGCCCTCGACCCCGACGGCGGCGCCCCGCGCCTCCTGGCCGAGCAGCACGATCCCGCCTGGGTGTCCCTGGTGCCCGGCACCCCGGCCCGTACCGCCTCGGGCGCGCTCGTCGGGCACCGCGACACGGACGGCACCCGGTGTCTCACCGTCGGCGGCGCGGTCGTCACCCCGCCGGGGCTCCAGGTGCGCGCGGTGCTCGGGACGGACGGGGAGGAGGTGCTGTTCACCGCCTCCACCGACCCCGCCGAGACCCATCTGTGGACCTGCGGCCGCGGCACCGGGCCGCGGCGGCTGACCCCGGAACCCGGTGTCCACACGGGCGTCGGACGCGCCGGGACGCTGGTCCGGGTGTCCCGTACCCCCGACCGCCCGGCCGTCGCCCACGCCACCGTGACGCGCCCGGGACGGCCCGCCCTCTCCGTCGTCTCCCACGCGCAGCGTCCGGTGCTGCGGGTGCGTTCGCTGCTGCTGACCACCACCGCCCGGCGGCTGCGCAGCAGACTGCTGCTGCCGTCCTGGTACCGGCCGGGCGAGGGCCGGCTGCCGGTGCTGGTCGACCCGTACGCGGGGCCGGCGCTGCAACGGGTCACCGCCGAGGTGGCCCCCATGCTGCTGGTCTCGCAGTGGTTCGCCGAGCAGGGCTTCGCGGTGCTGGTGACCGACGGGCGGGGCACCCCGGGACGCGGGCCGGACTGGGAGCGCACGGTCCACGGCGACATCCTCGGGCCGGTGCTGGAGGACCAGGTGGCCGCGCTGGAGGAGACCCTGCGGCGGCACCCGGAGCTGGACGCGGAGCGGGTCGCCGTCCGCGGCTGGTCGTTCTCCGGGACCCTCGCCGTCCTGGCGGTGCTGCGCCGCCCGGACGTGTTCCGCGCGGCCGTGGCCGGCGCGGGCCCCAGCGACCAGCGCCTCTACGACACCCACTGGCGCGAGCGTTTCCTCGGCCACCCCGGCGAGCACCCGGAGCGCTACCGCGCCTGCTCCACCCTGCCCGAGGCGGCCCGGCTGACCCGTCCCCTCCTCCTGGTCCACGGCCTGTCCGACACCAATGTGTTCCCCGCGCACACCCTGCGTCTGTCCGCCGCCCTCCTGGCCGCCGGGCGCCCCCACGAAGTCCTCCTCCTCCCGGACACCGGCCACGCGCCGACGGACGAGACGGTCTTCGAGCGGTTGCTGCGCCATCAGGTGGAGTTCCTGCGGCGGCATCTGGGGATCACGGCGGGGGCGGACTGAGAGGGCCGGGCACGCCTCCGTTGACCTGGGCAGGTTGCGGCCCGGCCGGCGGTCACCGCGGCGTTTCCTCCCGTGCCGCCGCGCCGCCGTCCCGTACCCTCCGGTCGCTTTGCGCCGTTAGACGGGGCGGTGTCGTGCGCGACGTGTGCGCCGCCGGAGTGCGCCCGGAGCGCGCTCCGGTGTGCTCATCACCCCATCGAGCGACCGGCATTGGGGAGTCTTCGGGATGAAGGCGTATAAAAGGGTGCCGCCCAACCGGCCGGGAGCACCGGCGAGCGACCGGCCTCCGGGACGCGGTTGGCGGCATCGCCCACCAAGAGCGGAGGAGTGCCACGTGATCGCGGCAGAAGTTGTCAACGCCCTGCTGGTCCAGCGGTTCGGGGTGGACCCGGTCGACGTGACCACCGAGACGCCGCTGCTCAGCCTGCGGATGGACTCCCTGGCCCTGGAGGAACTCCGGCTGCTCATCGAGGACCGGCTGGACATCGACCTGGAGGAGGTCTCGCTGACCTCGCGGGACACCGTGGGCCGGCTGGTGGCGGTCGTCGACGGCAAAGTCGCCGCGTGACGGCCCGCAGGCAGCCGTTCTCCGCGGCGGTGACGGGGCTCGGCCTGGTGACCGCGGCCGGGGTGGGCGCCAAGTCCGTCTGGCACGCCGTCACCGAGGACCCGGTGCCCACCGGGGTGCGTTTCCGGCCCGAGCTGGCCGACCTCCCCTGCGACTTCATGTACGGCGTGGACGGTCTGGACACCGCGGCGGAGCTCGGGGTGTCCGCGCAGCGCCTGATGGACCGCTTCTCCCAGCTCGCGGTCCTCGCCGCCCGGGAGGCGACGGCCGACGCCGGCCTGGAGCCGGAGGCATGGGACGGCACCCGCGTCGCGGTCGTCATCGGCTCCGCGCACGGCGGGCTGCCCTTCTACGACCAGCAGTACGAGGCGATGGTCACGCGCGGCGCGCGGCGGGTCTCCCCGAAGCTCGCCCCGCTGACCGTCGTCAACGGTGCCGCCAGCAGCGTCGCCACGGACCTCGGCGCGTACGGGCCCAGCCTGGGCGTCGCCACCGCGTGCTCCTCCGGGACCGTCGCCGTCGGGACGGCGCACCAGCTGCTGCGCGCCGGGGTCTGCGACATCGCGATCGCGGGCGGCGCGGAGTCGCCGTTCTCGCGGCTGCTGATCGCCAGCGCCTGCCGGATGCGGGCGGTCTCCACCCGGCGGGAGGACCCCGCCGCTGCCTGCCGGCCCTTCGACGCGGACCGGGACGGTTTCGTCGTCGGTGAGGGCGCGGGCCTGCTCGTCCTGGAGCGCCCCGAGCACGCGCGGGCGCGGGGCGCGGCGGTGCGTGCGCTGGTGCGCGGTTACGGCGCGTCGAGCGACGCGTACGCGGCGGTGGCGCCGGACCCGGAGGGCCGGGGCATCGAGCGGGCGCTGCGCGCCGCGCTGGCGGACGCGGACGTGGCGCCGGGCGATGTCGGCCATGTCAACGCGCACGGTACGTCGACGGTGATCAACGACCGGGTCGAGGCCGTCGCACTGCGCCGGGTGCTGGGCGAGCACCCTCTGGTCACCTCCACCAAGGCGATGACCGGGCACACCCTGGGCGCGGCCGGCGGCATCGAGACGGCGCTCACCGCGCTCGCCCTGGAGGCGCAGCTGGTGCCGCCGACCGTCAATCTCGACACACCGGACCCGAAGATCCCGGTCGAGGTGGTGCGGGGAGCGCCCCGTGCGGCCCGGTTCTCCTGCGCGGTCAAGACCTCGCTCGGTTTCGGCGGCCACAATGCCGCTCTTGTCCTGACGCGCGGCTGAGACCTGTCGCGCGAGTGCCCCGCCCCGCGGCGTCCCGGCGGACGTCGCGCCCCTCCCCCAGGCCCTCGGCCGATGTCCCGTCGGCCCGTGCCGCACGCCCCGCCCCGCCGCCGGTCCCCGGTGGTCCCCCGAGAAGGAACTGCATGCCCGAGGAAACGATCCGCTCGCTGGCGGTGGACGGAGTGTCCTACACCTACCGGCTGCTGCGGCAGCCCGAAGCGGAGACCGAACCCGTCGTCGTCCTGGGCGGTGCGTTGCAGGGGATGTACGGCTGGCCGCTGCTGGAGGAGCGGCTCGGCCCGGTGGCGAGCGTGGTCACCGCCGATCTGCCGGGCATGGGCGGCGCGGACGCGCTGCCGCCGGGCCCCAGCCTGGAGTTCCTGTGCACGGCGATCGAGCGCGTCGCCGACGATCTGGGCGCCGAGCGGATCAACCTCTTCGGTTTCTCCTACGGCGCCGGCCTCGCCTTCGGCTGCGCCCGGCGCTTCCCCGGGCGCATCGCGCGGCTGATGCTGGGCGGGGTGCCCGCGCACATCGGCGCGGGGCAGGTGGAGCACTGGCGGCGGGCCGCCGCGCATCTCCTGGACGGCGACGCCGACACCTTCGCCACCATGGTCGCGGAGGGGCTGATGTGCCTCGACGAGCGGCGTTTCGTCGCCCGCCGCGATCTCGCCCACCGCTATGTGCGGCGGGCCATGCTCCATGCGGCGCGGCACTCCCCGCACGCCGTCGACTCGCTGCACCGCGCGGTGTCCGACCGCCCGGACTTCTCCGGCGGTCTGGCCGGGATGCCGACGCTCGTCTTCAGCGGCGAGCACGACACGGTGACCTCGGCGGCCCGCCAGCGCCGCTTCGCGGCGACGATCCCGGGCAGCCGGTTCCTGGTCGTCCCGGACACCGATCACTGGGTCGTCCTGGAGCGTCCGCAGGTGGTGGCGGAGCTGACGGCCCGCTTCTTCACCGACCGGCCGCTGCCGCCGGGGCCGCGTCTGGCCCCGTTCGCGGAGGGGGAGGCGGCGGGCGTTCCGCTCGACCGGGGCCTGTGAGCGGGGCCACTTCGCCCCTCTGTCCGTAGGGGCTTCGCGGGCCGTGGCGGGTGACGCCCCGCACAGGGCGCAGATCACGTACGAGGGAGCGTAGTGGCGGGCGCGCCCTGTCCGGGCAGGGAAACACCCGAATAATTCCGGACATATCACCCTGTTCTTCTATGAGGGGTAGTACGTCACACCATTGCCACCCCTCGTCGGCGCCGCTAACCATGGACGAGCACCGAGGCGGTACGCCCCGATTCGCCCCCGGCGAGCGGGCACACCCCCGGACGCCCGTACCGCAGACGGGCGATCACCCGCACCCAGCACGGAAGAGGACATACCTCCGCATGGCCAAGTTCACCCTGCTCCGCGTCACCCGTACCCACAAGATCGCGACCGCCGCGCTCCTCGCCGCAGGCGCCACGACCGCCCTCACCGCCACCTCGGCCACCGCCGCCCCCAAGGCCACCGTCGCGAAGACCGCGATATCGGCCGTCCCGGTCGCGTCCGCCGAGAAGGCCGCGGAGTCCACGAGCTACGCCAACAACCTCGACGGCTGGATCCGCCAGTCGCTCGACATCATGAAGGACAAGGGCATCCCGGGCTCCTACGACGGTCTGAAGCGCAACATCATGCGCGAGTCCGGCGGCAACCCCCAGGCCGTGAACAACTGGGACTCCAACGCCGCCGAGGGCACCCCGTCCAAGGGCCTGCTCCAGGTGATCGAGCCCACCTTCAACGCCTACCACGTGGGCGGGACCGCGCACGACTCGTCCGACCCGGTCGCCAACATCACCGCCGCGGCCAACTACGCCGCCGAACGCTACGGTTCGATCGACAACGTCAACTCCGCCTACTGAGCCGGTATCTGACGCTGTCGCACCGCGACACCCCCTGACCGCCCACCGGCCGTGCCGGTGACGCGCGACGCCATGCCGACGGCCCTGCCCGCATTCCGCGGGCGGGGCCGTCGGCATGTCCGGGTGCCGCGACCGTCACTTCCCCAGGCCGCCCAGCAGCCCCCCGAGAAGCGTCTTCAGCACATCGCCGGCGACACGGAGGCCCTCCTTCTCCTTCGGGGTGAGCGTGCCGTCGTCCTTCGGGGTGGAGGTGCCCCCGTCCTTCGCGACGGACACGGGGCTGCCCTTCGGGGCGGTCATGTCACCGCTCTTCGGGGCGGACATGACGCTGCCCTTCGGGGCGATCTGGGTGCTGCTGTCCGGCCCGTCGGCGGGCACCGCGAAGGCCGCGCCCGTGGCGAGGAGTCCGGCGGTGAACACGCCGGTGGCGAGGACGGCAAGGCGACGGATCATGGGCGTACTCCCTGATGGTGAGTGTGAGGTGCTTGCGCGCTCACCTTCGGGGACGGACGGCACGGGCACGAAGCGACAGTCCGCACGCTGCCACGAAAGGGTGAGCGGCATCGCCGTTTCGGGCGGCGCGCGCGGGGCGTACGCCCCCCCTCCCGGGGGACGGCGGCCGCCGGGGCGCACGAGGGCCGCCCCTTCGCCGCCCGGCGGCCCGTTCTCCCGCGCGGACACCCCGCCCTGGAGCGGCGTCCCGCTCGCGGAAATGCCGTGTGAGGCAGGCAACTTCGCGGGGGTGCGGGGCGGGGTTCCCGGGTGATGCCGGGCACAGGACACAGCTCACGTACGAGGCCGCCTAGTGGAGCCGGCACGGCCCGACGACCGGAAAATCGGGGCCATTACGGACATACCATCCTTTTCCACTACGAAGGATAGTACGTCACATCATTGCCTCCACCGATCGGCCGCGTTAACCATGGTTCGGACACCGAGGACGTGCGTTCCGGACCGCCTCTGGCGAGCACGCACCGACTCCCTCGGACGGCCCGCGCCGCAGACGGGCTCCCACCCCGCCATCCAGCACCGGAAGAGGACGTTCCCGCATGCCCAGCTTCAGCCTGCTCCGCACCACCCGCATCACCCGCACCCACAAGGTCGCGACCGCCGTGCTCGCCGCCGCCGGCGCCACCACCGCCCTGATGGCCACGGCGGAGACGGACCACACGGCCACCACCGCGTCCCACGCGCCGGCCGCCGTCAAGCCGGTCACCGCCGACGGTCTGCCCGCCGTCCCCAAGGCCCGCACGGCGGAGAGCGGCCAGGCGCCGTCGTCCGTGGCCGACGGGCTCAAGGTGACGGCCGTGGCCCAGCAGGGGCGTGTGGCGCAGAAGGCCGCTGAGCGATTCGCCGAGCAGAAGGCCGCCGCGCCGGAGGTCGCGCCGAAGCGCTACGCCGACAACCTCGACGGCTGGATCCGCCAGTCCCTCGACATCATGAAGGACAAGGGCATACCGGGCTCCTACGAGGGTCTGCACCGCAACATCATGCGGGAGTCCAGCGGCAACCCCGACGCCGTCAACGACTGGGACATCAACGCCGTCAACGGCATCCCGTCCAAGGGCCTGCTCCAGGTGATCCAGCCCACCTTCGACCGCTTCCACGTCAGCGGCACCAAGCACGAGCTGACCGACCCGGTCGCCAACATCACCGCAGCGGCCAACTACGCGGCCCACCGCTACGGCTCCATCGACAACGTCAACTCCGCCTACTGAGCCACGGCCGTCCCGGGCGGACACCGGTGGAGGCCCCCGGCCCCCACGACGTGACACCCACGGAGCCGGCGCGCCTCCCGCGCGCCGCCCGGGGCACGGTCCCCCGGCAGGGCGGACCAGTGCGTCCGCCACCGCGCAGCGAGCGGGCCCCGGATCACCGGGGCCCGCTGCCGTGTGCCCGCACCCGCCCGCGGGTGGGCCGTTCGGGTGACGCGGCCCGGCCGCCCGGCGGACCGGCGGCATGTCGGCCGCTCGTCGCAAGCACATCAGCGTATAGGTCTCTTTATCGGCAGGAATCTGCTCAAAATCTGCCGTACCGACCAACCGAAGGCCCTCGGAGGCACCTGATGCCCTTGCGCAGATCCGGTCCGGTCCGTCACGCGGTTCCCGCCGTGGCCGGGACTCTCGTCTCGCTCCTCTCCGCGCTCGTCCTGCCGCTCGCCGCGCCGGGCGCCGCCGGCGCGACCGGGGCCGGCAGAGAACCAGCCCACCCGGACCAGGACTGGATGGGTTCGACCATCGCCGCCCACGAGGGCTCGGCCCGCGCCGCGGAAACCGGCCCGCGGGCCCCCTCCTCCGCCACGTCGTCCAGCGTCAACGGCGTCGACGTCTCCAGCCACAACGGCAACGTCGACTGGCCGAAGCTGGTCAAGGACGGCGTGCACTTCGCCTATGTGAAGGCGACGGAGGGCACCACGTACCGGAACCCGTACTTCACCCAGCAGTACAAGGGCGCGTACGACGCCGGGATCATCCACGGCGCCTACCACTTCGCGCTGCCCGACCACTCCAGCGGCAAGGCGCAGGCCACGTACTTCGCCGAGCACGGCGGCGCGTGGTCCAAGGACGGGAAGACGCTGCCGGGGGCGCTCGACATGGAGTACAACCCGTACGGCTCGACCTGCTACGGCAAGAGCCCGTCGGAGATCATCTCCTGGATCAACGAGTTCTTCACGACCTACCGGTCGAAGACGGGGCGTGACGCGATCCTCTACACCTCCACCAACTGGTGGAAGACCTGCACGGACAACTCCTCCAAGTTCGGCAGGACCAATCCGCTGTGGATTCCCAGTTACGGCTCGTCCGTCGGGGCACTGCCGGCCGGCTGGCAGTACCACACCATCTGGCAGCACACCTCCTCGGGGGAGATCGTCGGGGACCGCAACCGGTTCAACGGGACGCTGAGCAGGCTCAAGGTCCTGGCCACCGGCTGACCCGGACCGCGGGAAAGGAGCCGCCCCCGGCGCCGGGGGCGGCTCTTTTCTGCCAACTCTCCTGTGGAGAAAGGAAGTTCCGGGGTACGCGGTACAACCCTTCCGGCGGGACGGGTGTCCAACCCTGCGCAATGACCGTAGGCAGCAGACCACCCATCGGGGGGTAATCGCCATGAAGCGTTCTCGTGTCGTCGCGGGTTCCGCCGTTCTCGCCCTGGCGAGCACGGCACTGATGGCCACCGCGGGCACCGCCGCCGCCGCGCCGGCCCCGGCCGGCGCGTACAACGGCGCGTGCGGAGCCGGTTATGGCGTGGTGAATTCCGCGCAGATCAGCGGCAAGGGCACCGTGTATCTGACGTACAGCGCCAAAACCGGGAAGAACTGCGTGGTGACGGTGCGGAACAGCACCGGGAATCCCGTCTATGTGTACACCTATCTCGCGCCCAGTGACGGAAGCTCCGAGGCCGTCTTCGACAGCGGGCTGTACACCTCCTACGCGGGACCGGTGTATCTGGAGGCCAAGGGCCGCTGTGTGGACTGGGGCGGCGCGATCGAATCCGTCAGTGTCGGCATATCCGGTTCGAATTGCGGCCGGATGGCGCCCGGAACGGTGACACACCGGTAGACGGCGGCCGACGGCGGGCCCCGGGCGCGACGCGCGGGGCCCGCCGTCCTGTGCGCGGGGCGGCTCAGCCCGGCGGCGGGGCGGTGCTCCGGCGGGCATCCAGCCGGGGCAGCTCGCCGTGGACGGTGCGCAGCGGGCCGCCGTCGAGGACGGTGAGCAGCTCCCGCGCGGCGAGGCGGCCGAATCCGGGGGTGTCCCGGACCAGGGCGGTGAGCTGGGGGTGGGTGACGCGGCACAGGGCCGAGTCGTCCCACGCGACGATCGACAGGTCGGCGGGGACGGACAGCCCGCGGCCGGCGGCGGCCGAGGCACCGGCGACGGCCATCACGTCGTTGTCGTAGATGATCGCCGTGGGGGGTTCCGGTCCGTCGAGGAGTCGGCGGGTGGCCTCGGCGCCCTCGGCGTCGGAGTAGTCCGTGGTGACGGAGCGGACGTGGCGCGCGTCCAGCCCGAGCCGGTCGGCCTCGGCGCGCAGCGAGCCGATGCGGCGCTCGGTGTGGGCGAGGTCGGGCAGGCCCGCGATGTGCACGATCCGGCGGTGGCCGAGGCCGTGGAGGTGGTCGAGGACGCGGGC
>NZ_JCANQV010000145.1:0-14937 GCF_059553635.1 Candidatus Streptomyces philanthi | reverse complement strand
GCGCGCGGGGGTCGTACCCGCGTCGCCGGCCACACCCGGACCTCCGGCCACACCCGCTCCGCCCGCATGTGCCTCCCCGCCCGCACCTGACTCCCCATCCGGACCTGACCCCCCACCCGTACGCAGCCCCCCACCCGCACGTCGTCTCCCACGCCAAGCCCGCACCCCCACCCACCCCACCGCGACCACACCCGCCAGCAGCAGGATCACCGCCCCTCCCCCCGCCGCCCAGTCGATCCCGGGGACGGCCGTACCGGCCAGTGCCAGCGCGCCCAGGGCCGACAGCAGCAGCCGGGCGGTGACGTTGCACGCCCCGGTCAGCAGCACGCAGACGGTCACCGCCCGCGCCGGGTGTCCCCAGCGCCGGGTCATCGCGTAGGTGACCGCGACGCCCGCGCCGCCGCCGAGGGGCAGCAGATTGCTGACGGCGCTGCTGGTGCAGTTCACCATCAGCGCCCGGCGGCGCGTCAGGCCCGGCAGCGCGGCGCTGAGGACCGAGGCGTAGAGCAGCGGCACGGCGCACGCGAGGGCGCACAGCAGGGCCAGGCGCCCCCCGCCGACCTGCCCGAGGCCGGCCCGGACCGCGGACCACCGTGTCCCCGCCGCCCTCGGCACCACCAGTGCCAGCAGGGCGATCCCGGCGGCGGACGAGACCACGCCCAGCAGGCGCAGCACGGCCTTCGGCAGGCGCCGCCCGTGCCGGGTCATCGGCGGGACGCCGTCGCCGTACGGCCCGGCAGGGTCGCGAGGGGATCGCGCAACGGGCCCGCGCCGGCGGTGAGTCCGCGCTGGATGTACCACTCGGTGCCCAGTACCCGGCGGAACACCGGTCCCGGCAGCCGCCGCAGCGCGGCCAGGGTCCGTTCGGAGTCACCGCCCCCGGCCTGGCTGAGGTGCGCGGCCATACAGGCGCGCTTGGTCCGCCAGTAGCGGGCGACCGGCACCCGGTGGGTGATCTCGGCGGGCGCGCCGTACGCGCTGTGGAACGCGCTCCGGTCGAACTCCGGCGGGAAGCGGTACACCCATGACGCGGCGCGCAGCCCGCGCAGCAGCAGCGCGCGGTCGACGGTGGCCTCCAGCACCAGCGGGGTGCCCGCCATCCGGGCCGCGCGGTGGCCGACGTGGTGGACCTGGACGTGGTCGGGATGGCCGTAGCCGCCGGCCGGGTCGTAGACGGTGAGCAGGTCGGCGCGTTCCTCGTCGAGGACGGCGGCGAGCCGGGCCGCGGCCTCGTCCCGGTCCGCCGTCGCGAACGGCCGCGCGCCACCGGGTTCCGGGTCGGCGCCCGGTGTGTGCCCGGAGTCGGCGTAGCCGAGGAAGACGACCCGGGCGCATCCCAGGGCGCGCGCGGAGGCGTGCGCCTCGGCGCGTCGTACGGCGCCGAGCCCCCTGTCCCGGAGGGCGTCGGGCGCCAGGCCGCGTTCTCCCGCGGTGGCCAGGACGAGGACCACGCGGTGCCCCTGGGCGGCCAGCCGCGCCATGGTGCCCGCCGTCAGCAGCGCCTCGTCGTCCGGATGCGCGTGGAAGAACAAGCAGGTGTGTCCCATGAAACCTGACTTATCACCCCATACTGGGGAACTTCACTCCAGCATCCGAAAGTTCAGCCATGATCCTGCACATCTCCGACTGCTTCGCGCCCCGGACCGGCGGCATCGAGGCCCAGGTCGCGGCCCTGGCCGGAGCACAGCACCGGGCCGGTCTGGCCACCGAGGTGGTCACCGCGACGCCCGCGGACGGGGAACCGCAGGTGACAGCGTGGCCGTACCGCGTCCACCGCCTCACCGCCCGCCTCCCCGGACAACCACCCGTTCACCCGAGAGCGGGGCAGGCCCTCGACCGTTTGTTGACCAGGCTTCACCCGAGCGTGGTACACGTCCACTTGGGCGCCGCCTCACCGTTCGCCTGGTCGGCCCTGGCCTGCGCGCGGCGCCGCGGCATCCCGGCCGTCGCCACCGTCCACAGCATGTGGGACCCGGCGGTACGCGCCCTCTACCGGCTGCTCAGCCGCACCGGTCGCGCCCCCACGGCCCCCGTGACCGTGACGACCGTCAGCACCCCCGCCGCCGGGCTGATCCGCCAGGCCCTGCCGCACGCCGATCCCCGGGTCATCCCCAACGGCATCGACGCGGCCTGGTGGCGCCGCACCGGCCCCGTGGAACGGCCGGACGGATATGTGCACGTCGTCGCCGTCGGCCGCCTCGTCCCCCGTAAGGAGCCCATGGAACTGCTCGCCGCGCTGCGCGCCGCCCACGCCCGTCTCGCCGACCGGGGCACGGAACTGCGCGCCACGTTCGCCGGCGCGGGCCCCAGCGCCCGCCCGATGCGCCGCTATCTGCACCGGCACGGCATGGACGGCTGGATCCGCCTCGCGGGCGGCCTGCGGCCCCGCGAGGTCCGCAGCCTGCTCGCCGACGCGGACCTCTTCGTCAACGCCTCCCGCCGCGAGTCGTTCGGCATCGCCGCCCTGGAGGCGCGCACCAGCGGGCTGCCGGTTCTCGCCCGGGTCCGCACCGGCGTCGGCGACTTCGTCCGCCACAACCGCGAGGGCTCCCTCTGCGGCCACTCCGCCTTCTCCCTCGCCGACGAACTCCTCTGGCTCGCTCGCACCCCCGGCGCCCGCCGCACCATCGCCGCCCACAACCGCGAGACCGAACCGGTCCACTGCACCTGGCCCGTGATCACCGCCGCGTTCTCGGGGGCGTACGACGAGGTGCTGCGGTGAACGGAGGGAGCGGGATGCACGGCGTACGCGGGGGCGCGGCCACCGCGCGCCGGAGTGACCAAGCGACCGTCCCGCGTCGGCGCGCCGAGACGCCCGCTCCGCGCCGTCCCGCCGAGACACCCGTCCCCGTCCGTCAGAGCGCCCCCCGATGACCATCACCGGCGGAACGACCCGCCCCACCGGCACCACCCCGCTCACCCACCGCCTCCTCCGCACGGCGCGAACGGCGGCCGTGCGCCGTCCCGGCACGCTGTTCGCGCTGGCCGGCACCACCCTTCTGCTCCTGGTGTGGGTCCCCGCCTGCTTCCGCCTCGGCCTCGTCGACCTGCGCGTCTACCAGGAAGCTGCCCCGCACCTGCTGACCGGCGACCTCTACGTCTACCGGCTCCATCTGCCCGGCCCCGACCTCTTCCCGCTGCCGTTCACCTATCCGCCGTTCGCCGCCCTGGTCCTCCTCCCGCTCGCCGCGCTCCCCTGGCCCGTCGCGGGCGCCGTCTGGACCGCGGCCTCGGTCCTCGTGCTCTGCGCCCTCGTCCACCACTGCCTGCGCCTGGCCGACCCGGACGCCCCGACCGCCCGCCACCGCCGCCGCGTCCTGCTGTGGAGCACCCTCCTGCTGTGGACCGAACCCGTCACCCTCACCCTCGCGTTCGGGCAGATCAACCTGCTGCTGGGGGCGCTCGTCGCGTACGCGGTGCGCCGGCGCGCGGCCGCGGCGGCGGGCGCCGGGATCGGGGTGGCGACCGGGATCAAACTCGTGCCCGCGGTCACCGGGCTGTACCTCCTGGCCCGGCGCCGCTGGTCGGCGGCGCTCTGGTCGGCCGCCGTCCTCGCCGCCACCGTCGCGGCGGGCTGGGCGGCCGCCCCCGGGCCCGCGGCGGAGTACTGGCTGCACGCCGTCGGCGACCCCACCCGCGTCGGCCCGGTCGGCTCCGTCCTCAACCAGTCGCTGCGCGGCGCCCTTTCGCGCACCCTGGGCCACGACGTCAACTGGTCCGCCGCCTGGTGGGCCGCCGCGCTGCCCGTCGCGGCCCTGGCCCTGATCACCGTCCACCGCGCCGTACGCCGCCACGACCTGCTCGGCTGCCTGCTCGCCGTCCAGTTCCTGGGACTGCTGCTCAGCCCCATCTCCTGGTGCCACCACTGGATCTGGGCGCCGCTCGCCGTCCTCCGCCTCTGCCACGGTGGCCCCCGCACCCACGCCCGCACCACCGCCCTCACCGGCTGGGCCGTCGTCCTCGGGGGCCATCTCGTCTTCTGGCTCGAACACGCCCAGGACGACATCTGGGCCTTCGACCGCCCCTGGTACCTCGCGACACTCGGTTGGGGGTATCCGGTGTGCGCGGTGCTGACGTTGGTGGCGTTGCTGCGGGAGGACGGGTGACCGGGGGCCCGGTCGGCGTACGGACGCGCCCCCGCCCCCGTAGGGCCGTCAGCGGGTCGCGCAGACGGCCCCGACGAAGTGGCCGACCTTCTCCTTCGGCAGGTTCCGGGCGAGGTCGGCCTCGCTGATCATGCCGACGAGACGGTGCGCGGCGATCACCGGAAGGCGCCGTATCTCGTGCTCCTCCATGGTGCGCAGCACCTGGTCGGTGTCCGCGTCGGCGTCGATGGTGACGGGCTTGCCCTGGGAGAACTCCCCGGCCGTCATCGCCTTGGGGTCCTTCCCCTTGGCGACGCACTTCAGCACGATGTCGCGGTCCGTGAGAATCCCGTGCAACCGGTCGTCCGGGCCGCAGATGGGCAGGGCGCCCACGCCGAGCTCGCGCATCCTGCGGGCGGCCTCCTCGACGGTCTCGTTCTCCTGCACGCAGGTGGCACCGCTGTGCATGATGTCGCGTGCGGTGGTCATCACTGCCTCCTCGGGTACGGGACTGCGCGGGCGCACCACCGGCCCCGTGGAACACACGGTCCGGCCGCCGCCCACGGCCCCAGTCTCCGGCGGCCCCCGCCGCGGGTCCATGGGTCGAACGGACCCGGAGGACGCGGGGCCCGCTCGCCCCGGATGCCGCGCGGCCCGCTCCGGCCCCACGGCAGGCAGCGCCGGACAGGCCCTAGCCTGGGGGAATGGGCGGTGACACGGTCACGCTGTCCCTCTGCGGCGATGTGATGCTCGGCCGCGGGGTGGACCAGACCCTCCCGCACCCCGGCGACCCGGAACTGCGCGAGGCGTACGTCCGCGACGCCCGCGACTATGTCGCCCTCGCGGAGGCGGCCCACGGCCCTGTCCCCCGCCCCTCGGACTTCCGGCGGCCGTGGGGCGCGGCGCTCCGCGTCCTCGAAGCGGCCGCGCCCCACGCCCGCGTGATCAACCTGGAGACCGCGGTCACGCGCGCCGGCGCGCACGCCCCCGGCAAGGGCATCCACTACCGGATGAACCCGGCCAACCTCCCCTGCCTGACCGCCGCCCGCCCCGACGTCTGCGTCCTCGCCAACAACCACGTCCTGGACTTCGGCCGCCCCGGCCTGGAGGAGACGCTCGACGCCCTCACGGCCGCGGGCCTGCGCACGGCCGGGGCCGGACGGGACGCCGACACGGCCCGCCGCCCCGCGGTGGTGCCCCTCGCGGACGGCGGCCGGGTCCTGGTCCTCGCCCTCGGCCTGCCGTCCAGCGGCATCCCCCGGTCATGGGCCGCGACGGACGACCGCCCCGGCGTCGCCGTCGTCCCCGAACCGACGGCCGCCGCCGCGGCCGAGGCCACCGCCCCCCTGCGCCGGGCGAAGCGGCCGGGCGATCTCGCGGTGGTCTCCGTCCACTGGGGATCCAACTGGGGCTACGACGTCCCCGCCGCCCAGGCCGCCTTCGGCCACGCACTGATCGACGGAGGCGCCGACCTCGTCCACGGCCACTCCTCGCACCACCCCCGCCCCCTGGAGGCGTACCGGGGCAAGCTCGTCCTCCACGGGTGCGGCGACTTCATCGACGACTACGAGGGCATCACCGGCTACGAGCACTACCGCGACGACCTGCGCCCCCTCTACCTCGTCACCCTCCGCCGTGACACCGGCCGCCTCGACGGGGCGCGCATCGTCCCCCTCCAGTCCCACCGGATGCGGCTGCGGCACGCACCGGAAGCGGACCGGCGGTGGCTGGGCGAACTGCTGGACCGGATCAGCCGGGGCTTCGGGGTGCGGGTGACGGAGGGCCCGGACGGCATGCTCGCCGTCCGCGCGGGCTGAGGGACCGGGGCACGCCGCCCTACCCGCAGGGGTGAACGTTCACGACGCGTCGTCGGGGCGTGCGTCGTCCTGCTCGACGACCAGCCGGTCGACGACCTCCACGACCCCGTCCACGCTCTCGCACAGCCGGACCACGACGGGCAGCAGGCTCTTGCGCTCCAGGACGCCGCTCAGCGTCACCCTGCCGTCGTCGACCTCGACCGTCAGCGCGGCGGGGGAGAGGCCCAGGGTGCGGGTCAGTACGTCCTCCAGGATCTCCTCCTGGATCGCCCGGTCCCGCCGCAGGAACAGTTGCAGCAGGTCACGGCGGCTGACCACACCGATCAGCCGCCCCGTGTCGTCCACCACGGGCAGACGCTTGACCCGCTTCTCCTCCATGGTCCGCGCCGCCCGTACCGCGCTCCAGTCGGGACGCGCCACGATCACCGGGCTCGACATCAGCGCCTCGGCGGTGCCGGGACCGTTCTTCGAGGTCTGCCGGCGCAGCAGGTCCGCCTCGGACACCACGCCCACCGGCCGCTCGTCCTCGTCGAGGACCGGGACGGCGGTGATGCCGTACTCGTCGAGCAGCCGCGCGATCTCTTTGAAGCCGGTACCGCGCTGGACGGTCACGGCACCGGGCGTCATCAGGTCGGCGACACTGCGGTGCCTCATGGCCGGCCAGTCCTTTCACGACATATCGGGTCGGTGTTCCTGCGGACGGGATACGGGAACGCCGTACCGCCCAGGGGTACGAACGCGCCACCGCGACGACCGGTTCCCCGCCACGCACCTGGCCCCACCAGCGGCTATGTCCCGCACCCACCAGCCTGCATCGTACGGAAGACCCGTGACAGGGCCGATCGGCACCGACGGGTACCGGCGCTTTCGGGTGACGCCCGGGGCCTCCGGCCCGTCGCGCGGCGCGCCGTCCGCGCGGGTGCGGGGCGTCGGATTCGTGACCGCCCGCGCGCCCTACGCCGGCGCGCGGGCCGGCCGTCACCGTCCCGGACGCGCCCTCCGCCGCTCTACGCGCTCCCCCACATGCGTACGCGCCCCCAGCAGACGTACGCGCACCGTCCCCACAAGCTTCCTCACCCCTCGCCCGCCCCGCCCCCATACCCCAGACGGCCCGCCGAACCAGGCGTACGCCGGGCGTGAGAGGTGTACTGGAAGAAGAACGGGTGCGTACGCGCCCCGGCGCGCGCCGGAGAGTGCCGGGGCCCGGGAGCACCGGCCCCGGACCACCGCGCCCGGGAAGGACCCCGGCCAGTGAGGGGAGCGGCCCGTGCCACCGTCGGAAGCCGCCGCCCGCCCGGTCAAGCCTGATGCGATCTTCGACCGGGACAGCGAATGGGACGCGCTGGTGCGCTTCGCCGGCGACCCCCGCCCGGGGCCGCTGCTCGGGCTGGTCTCGGGGCGACGGCGGCAGGGCAAAACATTCCTGCTGGAGTCCGTCGCGCGCGCCGTCGGCGGCTTCTACTTCGACGGCTTCGCCGCGGCCGAACCCGAGTCGCTGCACCGCCTCGCCGACCGCCTGGCCGACCACACCCGCGCCGCCGGCACCCCCACATGGCGGCACTGGGACGAGGCCGTGGACGCCCTGCTCGCCCTAGGCGACGACGAACCGTCCCTCGTGGTCCTCGACGACTTCCCCGAACTGGTGAGTTCGAGCCCCTCCCTGCCCTCCGTCCTCCACGCCGCCTGCCGGCGACGGCACGAGACCCACCCGGGCAACCGCACACGGCTGCTCCTGTGCGGCGGAGACCCCACGGTCGTCTCCCGCCTCTTCGCCGGCCGCTCCGCGCTGCACGGCCTCGCCAGCCTCGATCTCGTCGTACGGCCCTTCGGCTTCCGCAAGGCGGCGCGCTTCTGGGACGTGCACGCGCCCCGGCTCGCGGTGCAGGTGCACGCCGTCGTGGGGGGCACACCGGCGTACCGGCGCGACTTCGTGTGCGACGACGCGCCCGCCGGCCCCGACGACTTCGACCCATGGGTGTGCCGAACCGTCCTCAACCCCCGGACCCCGCTGTTCTGGGAGGCCCGCCATCTGATGGACGAGGACGCGGGCTGCACCGACCACGCCGACCGCGCCCTGTGCCACTCCGTCCTCGTCGCCGTCGCCTCCGGCCGCACCACCCGCGGCGAGATCACCGACTACGTCGACGGCTCCCTGCGGGACGTCTCGCACGTCCTGACCGTGATGGAGAACCGCGGGCTGCTGTACGGCGAACCGGACGCCTTCCGCCCCGGCGTCCCCCGTTACCGCGTCGTGGAACCGCTGCTGGCCTTCGAGCACGCCGTGGCCTGGCCCTACCGCGCCGCGCTCGAACAGGGCGAGGTCGCCGAGGTCTGGCGCCGGGCCCGCCCCACGTTCGACACCGCCGTCGCCGCCCCGCACTTCGCCCAGCTCTGCCGCGACTGGGCGGTGGGGCATGCCGTCCCGGAGACCTTCGGCGGCGAGCCCGCCACGGCCGCCCGCGGCACGGTCCTCGACCCCGTCCACCACACCCGTCACGACGCCGAGGTCGTGGTCCGCGGCACGGTCGACGGCCGCCCCGGCGTCCTCCTCTCCGTCGGCCTCGCCCGCTGGAACGACGCCATGGACCGCCACCACCTCGACCGCCTCCGCGCCCTCCTGACCGCCCTCGCCGCCACCGGCGAGGACACCGCCCAGGCCCGCCCCGCCTGCTACAGCGGCACCGGCTTCGGCCCCGAACTCCACGCCGCCGAGGCCAAGGGCGAGGTCGTCCTGATCAGCGCGGACCGGCTGTACCACGGGGAGTGACGGCGGGGCGGGGGCTTACGGGCCGGACGGTGCCGGGCGTCGGGACCACACCGTCACTCCGCGCCCTGGTCGGCCGCCCTGATGTCCGCCGACCACTTCTCCTCGATCCTGCCGAACTTCCACACCGCGAGCGCGACGATCCAGGTGGCGAAGAACAGCGCCACGACGACGAAGCCTATGACGTTGAGGTCGAGGCCGCCGACCCAGTCCCAGAACGGGCCGTGCAGATCCAGCTTCTCGGCCAGCAGTCCGAGCAGTTCCACGGTCCCGATGAGCAGCGCGACGGCGACCGACAGACCGGTGATCGTGAGGTTGTAGTAGACCTTGCGCACCGGCTTGGAGAACGCCCACCCGTACGCGAAGTTCATGAACGAACCGTCGACGGTGTCCAGCAGGCTCATCCCCGCCGCGAACAGCACGGGCAGGCACAGGATCGCGTACCAGGGCAGCCCGGACGCGGCGCCGGAACCGGCGAGGACCAGCAGCGCGATCTCCGTCGCGGTGTCGAAGCCCAGGCCGAAGAGGAGGCCGAGCGGGTACATCTGCCACGGCTTGGTGATCGACTTCATGACGCGGCCGAGGAGCCGGTTCATGAAGCCGCGGTTGTCGAGCTGCCGCTCCAGCTCCGCCTCGTCGAACCGCCCGGCCCGCATCCGGCGGAAGACCTGCCAGATCCCGGCGAGGATGACGAGGTTGACGGCGGCGATGACGTAGAGGAAGACGCCGGAGACGGTGGTGCCGATCAGGCCCGTGACATCGTGCAACTGCGAGGAGTCGTCCTTTATCGGCCCGGCCATCGCCCGGATGCCCAGCGACAGCAGGAACGCCAGCCCGAAGACGACGCTGGAATGCCCCAGCGAGAACCAGAAGCCGACCGACAGCGGACGCTGCCCGTCCTGCATCAGCTTGCGGGTGGTGTTGTCGATCGCCGCGATGTGATCGGCGTCGAAGGCGTGCCGCATCCCCAGGGTGTACGCGGTGACGCCGATGCCTATGCCGAACGTCTTGGTGCCGAGGCTGTAGTGCTCCGGGGCGACGATCACCACCAGCGTGAACCAGCCGATCACATGCAGGGCGAGGATGAACCCCGCCATTCCCGCCATACGCCCCCATTCGGCGCGTGTCATCGACCGCGCGATGCGCTGCCGGCGGGGGAGCGGTGGAGCGTCGGCGTCCGGGGAGGTGGCGGGCGACACGGCCATGGCCTGCTGCTTTCTGCCGGAGAACGCGTGCGGTGGCACGCACCTCCACACTCCTGCGAGCCGATGTCACCTGCAACCAATGTGCAGTAAAGGGCGGGCCATGGAGTGGCCGGAATACGGTGCGGGGGTTGACGGGCGCCGTGGGACCGCCGTCAGCCCTTGACCACCCCGAGCGGCACCAGACGCGCGACGACCCGGGCGGCCCCCGCGCCCTCCGTGGCGGCGGCGACCCGGTCGACGTCCTTGTACGCCTCGGGCGCCTCCTCGGCGAGACCGCGCCAGGACGACGGCCGGACGGCGATGCCCCGGGCCTCCAACTCGTCCCGCAGCCGCTCGCCCCGCACCCGCCGCAGCGCTTCGTGCCGGCTCCACACCCGCCCCGCCCCGTGGCAGGCGGACAGGAACGCGTCATTGCCCGGCAGTCCCACCATCACGTACGAGGCGGAGCCCATGGTGCCCGGGACCAGTACCGGCTGGCCGACCGCGGCGAGATCGCCCGCCAGCCGCGGGTCACCGGGCGGCAGGGCGCGGGTGGCGCCCTTGCGGTGCACACACAGCTGCCGTGGCGCGCCGTCGACCTCATGGGTCTCGATCTTGGCCATGTTGTGCGAGACGTCGTAGACCAGCGCCAGCTCCGCGCCGGCCGCGGTGGCGAACGCCTTACGGGCCGCCTCGGACAGCAGCTGCCGGTTGGCGCGGCCGTAGTTCGCCGCGGCCGCCATCGCCCCCAGATAGGCGCGCCCGGCGGAGGACACCACGGGCGCGCAGGCCAGCTGCCGGTCCGGGAGGTGGATGCCGTACGTGTGCAGCGCGCGGTCCATCGTCCGGACATGGTCGGTGCACACCTGGTGGCCGAGACCGCGCGAACCGCAGTGGATCATGACGCACACCTGGTCGGGCCGCAGCCCGAAGACCTCCGCCGTCGCCGCGTCGTACACCTGGTCCACCGCCTGGACCTCCAGGAAGTGGTTGCCCGAACCGAGACTGCCGACCTGGCCCAGCCCCCGCTCCGCGGCCCGCGCCCCGACCTGGCCGGGCACGGCGTCGTCCAGGGCACCGCCGTCCTCGCAGCGCGCCAGGTCGCGCGGTACGCCGTGCCCGCGCTCGACCGCGTAGCGCGCGCCGTCGCGCAACAGCGCGTCCAGCTCCCCGCGCCCCGACAACTTCCACAGACCGCCGCGCCCCGCACCGCGCGGAACGGTGTCGCCGAGGAGATCCATCAGCCGGCGCAGCCGCGGCGCCAGCTCCCCGCGCCCGATCCCCGAGGCCAGCAGCCGCACCCCGCACGAGATGTCGAACCCCACCCCGCCGGGCGACACCACGCCCCCGCCCTCGACATCGGTGGCCGCCACCCCGCCGATCGGGAACCCGTAGCCCCAGTGGACGTCCGGCATGGCGAACGACGCGCGCACGATCCCCGGCAGCGTCGCCACATTCACCACCTGCTCCAGCGCCTGGTCCCCCGCAGCCTCGGGCAGCAGCGCCCGCGACGCGAACACCACACCGGGCACCCGCATGGCCCCGCACCGCTCGATACGGAACCGGAACGGGCCTTCCTCGACCAAGGTGATCTCCATGGGGGCACCTTCTTTCGGCGCCGGGGCTTGCGGCGCCGGTTTCGTTCGGGGGCGCGGGCGCGGGGCCCGGTGTCGTGGGCGCGCGCCGCGGCGCGGGGCCTGCGGCCGCGGCGTGCGGAGCCTCTTCTCCCAGGATCGCGTTCCTCGCCCGGTACGGCAGGACGGGGCGGTGCGGGCCGTCGGGAACGCGCGCGGGCGCCGTGAGACGGGAGCGATACGGCGTGCCCGTGACGCCAGGCGGTGAACAGGGTGACGATGGGACCCTGGTGGGGGAGGCCCTGACAGGGGCGCGCCGCGCACACGGCGCACCACCGCGCACCGGCTCGCCTCGTACGCCCGCGCGCACGACCACCGCGCGCACCCGGAAATCCGCCGGCGCACAGGCGCCCCCACTCCCCGTCCGGCACACACAGCACCCGGGAGGAGGCCCCGAGATGACTGCGGACCACACCACCCACGCACCGGACGCCCCGACCCGCCCCGACACCTCGCGGGAACGGAGCGACGAGGCCCGGCTGCACCTGCTGGAGGCACAGGTCCAGACGCTGGCCGCCGCGGTCCGGGCGCTCGCCCAGGGCCTGGAGGAAGTCCCGACCCAGGACACCGAGGAGACCCCGGAGAAGCAGGCCGCCCGCGGCGCCCGCCTGGCACACGAGCTCCTGCTGTCGCAGGGCCTGTAAGGACTGCCGTCCCGCCCCGCCCGCCACGCGGCACCCGGCACGCGGTGCCGTAACGCCCCTCAGCCTCACGCGCGCCCGCACCGGACGCCGCGAGGCCCCCGGCGGGCGCACGACGGGAGGCCGACGACTGCTCCCGGTCGGCACCCCGCGCACCGTCCGCCCCGGGCCGACCACGGCGGACGGGACGGTGCCGCGCACGCACCTAGAGAAGGCGGTGAACCATGCAGATCAAGTACGTCATGACCGCTCCGCCGGCCAGCGTGACCGAGGACGCGTCGCTGGAGGACGCGGCCCGCCACATGGCCGACGCGAAGGTCGGTGCGCTCCCCGTCGTCGAGGACGACCGCGTCATCGGCCTGATCACCGACCGGGACCTGGTCGTCCGCGCGATGGCCCGGCGGCTGTCGCCGCAGATGCGGGTCGGCGTCCTGATGTCGACGGACCCGGTCACCGTGGACGTCGACGCCGCCGTCCCGGCCGCCCTGCACGCCCTGCGCTCGATCGAGGCCCGCCACCTCCCCGTCGTGGAGAAGGGACGGCTCGTCGGCATGGTCTCCTTCGACGACCTCTTCTGGTGCCTGACCGTGCAACTGATGGAACTTGCCGCCGTCATCAACGCGGTCCGCAAGGTTCCCGACCGCTTCCGCACCCAGACGGGCGGCCTCCTCGACGAGGAGTGAGGGCCGGCCCGCGACCGGCCCGCTCCGTGGCCGTCAGGCCGCCGCCCGTGGCGCCGGCGCCAGGTGATCGGTGAACCATCCCTCCGCCAGCCGCGTCACCTCGTCCAGCGCGCCCGGCTCCTCGAAGAGGTGGGTGGCGCCCCGGACGACCGCCAGCTGGTTCTCGCAGCGCAACCGGGACTGCGCCTGGCGGTTGAGGTCGAGGACGACGTCGTCGAGGCCCCCGACGATCAGCAGCGTGGGCGCGGTCACCGACGACAGCCGGGGACCGGCCAGATCGGGCCGCCCGCCGCGGGAGACGACGGCCGCCACCCGCGCGCCCGGTTCCGCGGCCGCCCACAGCGCCGCCGCGGCGCCGGTACTCGCCCCGAAGTACCCCACCGCGAGCCCCCGGGCCTCGGGCTGCTCGCCCAGCCACCGGGTGGCGTCCGCGAGGCGGCGGGCCAGCAGGCCGGTGTCGAAGACATTGGCGCGGTCCGCCTCCTCGTCCTCGGTGAGCAGGTCGAACAGCAGCGTCCCCAGCCCGGCGCGGTTCAGCCCGGCGGCGACGTACCGGTTACGGGGACTGTGCCGGCTGCTGCCGCTCCCGTGGGCGAACACCACCACCCCGGACGCGCCGTCCGGCACCGTCAGCTCCCCTTCCAACCGCACCGCCCCGGACGGCACCTCGGCCTCCCGGTCCTCGGGCGCCGCCGCGTCGACGCCCCGGCCCGCCGCCCGATCGAGGCAGGCGATGACCTCCGCGTCGGAGGTCTGGGTGAAGTCGGCGTAGAACTGTCCGATCGCGAAGAACTGCGCCGGGGTCTCCAGACAGATCAACTCGTCGGCGCTGCCGCCCAGCCGGACGGTCCAGTCCGACGGGGCGACCGGCACCGCCAGGACGATCCGGGCGGCCCCCCGCGCACGGGCGATCCGGCAGGCGGCCTGCGCGGTCGACCCCGTGGCCACACCGTCGTCGATCACCACCACGGTCCGGCCGCCGACATCGACCGGCGTGCGCTCACCCCGGTACCGCCGGGCACGCTCGTCCAGGACGACCCGCTCCCGCTCCTCGACCTGCGCCAACTCGTCGGACGACACCCCCGCGACCGTCATCACCTCGTCATTGATGACCCGCACCTCGCCCTCCCCGATGGCCCCCATCCCCAGCTCCGGCTGGAACGGCACCCCCAACTTCCGCACCAGACACACATCCAACGGCGCCCCCAGCACCTCCGCCACCTCAGCGGCAACCGGCACCCCACCCCTGGGCAGCCCCAACACCACCACTTCCTCCCCCTTGAGCCCCTCCAACCGAGCGGCCAACCGCCGCCCCGCCTCCACACGATCCCTGAACAACACGATGCGACCTCCTCACCCGAGCCCGAGGGGGGCGTGGGCCTTCCGCCCGGTGGTGGTTCGCCTGGTTATGGTGCGTAGGGCCTTGGTCGGCCCGGCTGCGGGCCGGGCGGCTGCGGCTTGTCCGGCACGGTGCCGGGCCATGGTCGGCCAGCGTCGCCGGGCCACGGTGGTACGGGCTTGTGGCCGCAACCCTGGCCGTTCCCGGCCGTGGCCCACGCGGCTGGGGCTCGTCCGGCCAGGGTGCCGGGCCACGGTCCGCCCGGCCACGGCGGTACGGGCTTCCGACCGCGACCTTGGCCGTTCCCGGCCGTAGTCCCGCACTCCCGCAGTCCCGCAGGCTTCTGGCCGCAGCTCCACGGGCGAGCATGCGCCGCCCCTGCTTCCACTGTGACCCCGCGGGCCGGTCGCCGCAGCGGGCCGAGTCCGGGGCGGCGCGGGGCGGAGGTACGCGCCGCACTCGACGTGACCGGTGTACGACCCGACGTGGTGCGGTGCAGTGCTCGACATGCTCTTGGCGCACGGCTCGACGCGGTGAGCAGCAGAACTCAGAGACCCGGTACGCGACCGGGAAGCCCCGCCCTCACACGTCCAACGTCACCGCGCACCTCCAGCGCCCCTCCCGGAGACCGCACTCCAACCCGCTCAATGTGACGGCCTTCGGCACGGCCCCGATCACTGGCAACGACTGGGCATCGACCATCTCCAGCCCCAACCGCACCCCACCCACCACAGGAACCACCTCGACCCCCACGGGCACCTCCCCCTCCACATCGAGCCGATAGACGACC
>NZ_JCANQV010000144.1:0-14962 GCF_059553635.1 Candidatus Streptomyces philanthi | reverse complement strand
CGCGGCGCGCCCGGTGTTCGCCGTGGCGCCGCTGTCCGCGGCCAAGGTGGCGGACACCGAGATCCAGCGGTCCGCCCTGCTGCGCCAGAGCGCCGGCTTCTACCGGGACGCGGCGGGCGCCGCCGAGGCGGAGGCCCACGGGGACGTCGGCTCCGACGCGTACCGCAGCTCGCTGCTCTACGAGCGCCGTTCCGTCCAGGCGCGGGTCGCCGCCGACCTGATCGACGAGGGCCGGCGCGCGGCGCAGTCCGGCGCCGGCCCGGAGGACGGCGGGGCGAACGGCGTCGACGACACCAAGAACACCGCCGCCGACCCGGCCGGACGCGACGCGGCGGAGCGCGGCACCGAGGGGAAGGACGGCGACGAGAAGAGCACCGGGAGGAAGACCGGCCGGAAGGCCGCCGCCCCCGTCGTCGTCAAGAACGGCAGGCCGCTGACCCTGCGCTTCGTCCTGCCCGACGGGCCCGGCTCCGCGCAGCTGCGCGCGGTCGGTGACCGGATCACGGGGATGCTCGCGAAGATCGGGGTGCGGGCGGCGGTGCAGACGGTCGACGAGCGGTCCTTCTTCACCGACCACATCGCCCCCGGCGACTTCGATCTCGCCCTGTACTCCTGGCCCGGCACCGCCTACCCGGCGACCGACGGCCGCCCGCTGTACGCCAAGCCGCGGCCGGCGCCGGACGGCTCGCTCACCGTCGAGCAGAACTACAGCCGGGTCGGCACCGACCGTGTCGATCAACTGTTCGATCAGGCGGTCTCCGAGCTGGACCCGGCGGCCTCGCGGGAGGCGATGGACCGGGCGGACGCCCGGATCTGGGCCGCGGCCGGCTCCATCCCGCTCTACCAGCGGCCCGAGATCGTCGCCGCCAAGCGGTCCCTGGCGAACGTCGGCGCCTTCGGCTTCGCCACCCCGCGCTTCGAGGACATCGGCTACGAGAAGTGAGCCGTCGCCCGGGACCGGACGCGGCCCCGGGCGGCGCGCAGGCGGCGCACAGCCGGACCCGAGGTGCACGGCCGGTGAAAACCCCCAGGTCACATGGGGTGCGGGCAGGCTGCGGCGGCCGGTGCCGCGGCAGCCACGTACGATGGGATAAGGCCGTGGCGTCTTCATGCCCGGCAGGCGCGCGTGCCGGACCGTACGCGCCGCCATCCACGATTCCGGGAGAAGCGCCGCCAGTGCCCACGCGTCACGACATCCGCAACGTAGCCATCGTCGCCCACGTCGACCACGGCAAGACGACCCTCGTCGACGCCATGCTCAAGCAGGCCGGCGCCTTCGCCGCGCACGCCGCCGAGAACCTCGACGACCGGATGATGGACTCCAACGACCTGGAGCGTGAGAAGGGCATCACGATCCTGGCGAAGAACACGGCGGTCAAGTACCACCCCAAGGACGGTGGTGACCCGATCACCATCAACATCATCGACACCCCGGGCCACGCCGACTTCGGTGGCGAGGTCGAGCGCGGTCTGTCGATGGTCGACGCGGTGGTCCTGCTGGTCGACGCCTCCGAGGGCCCGCTGCCGCAGACCCGCTTCGTGCTGCGCAAGGCGCTGGCCGCGCGGATGCCCGTCATCCTGTGCATCAACAAGACGGACCGCCCGGACTCCCGGATCGCCGAGGTCGTCGACGAGACCTACGACCTCTTCCTCGACCTGGACGCGGACGAGGACCAGATCGAGTTCCCGATCGTCTACGCCTGCGCCCGCGACGGCGTCGCCTCGCTGACCAAGCCGGAGGACGGCACCGTCCCGGCCGACAGCGACAACCTGGAGCCGTTCTTCTCCACCCTGCTGGAGCACGTCCCGGCGCCGGAGTACGACGAGGACGCGCCGCTCCAGGCCCATGTCACCAACCTCGACGCCGACAACTTCCTCGGCCGTATCGCGCTGCTCCGCGTCGAGCAGGGCCACCTCAAGAAGGGCCAGACCGTCGCCTGGATCAAGCGCGACGGCACGGTCCAGAACGTCCGCATCACCGAGCTGATGATGACCGAGGCGCTCACCCGCAAGCCCGCGGAGACCGCCGGCCCCGGTGACATCTGCGCGGTCGCCGGTATCCCCGACATCATGATCGGCGAGACGCTGGCCGACCCGGAGAACCCGGTCGCGCTGCCGCTGATCACGGTCGACGAGCCCGCGATCTCGATGACCATCGGCACCAACACCTCCCCGCTGGTCGGCCGCGGCGGCACGGGCAAGGGCGCGGACGCCAAGTCCGCCGTCAAGGACCGCAAGGTCACCGCCCGCCAGGTCAAGGACCGCCTCGACCGCGAGCTGATCGGTAACGTCTCGCTGCGCGTCCTGGACACCGACCGCCCCGACGCCTGGGAGGTCCAGGGCCGCGGTGAGCTGGCGCTGGCCATCCTGGTCGAGCAGATGCGCCGCGAGGGCTTCGAGATGACGATCGGCAAGCCGCAGGTCGTCACCAAGGAGGTCGACGGCAAGACGTACGAGCCGGTCGAGCGGATGACGGTCGACGTGCCCGAGGAGCACATGGGCGCCGTCACCCAGCTCATGGGCACCCGCAAGGGCCGGATGGACAACATGTCCAACCACGGCTCCGGCTGGGTCCGCATGGAGTTCGTCGTCCCGTCCCGCGGTCTGATCGGCTTCCGCACGGAGTTCCTGACGAACACCCGCGGTACCGGTATCGCCCACTCCATCCACGAGGGCCACGAGCCGTGGTTCGGCACGCTGACGACCCGCAACAACGGTTCGCTGGTCGCCGACCGCTCCGGCGCGGTCACCGCGTTCGCGATGACCAACCTCCAGGAGCGCGGCGTCCTCTTCGTGGAGCCGGGCACCGAGGTGTACGAGGGCATGATCGTCGGTGAGAACTCCCGCTCCGACGACATGGACGTCAACATCACCAAGGAGAAGAAGCTCACCAACATGCGGTCCTCGACCGCGGACGTGGCCGAGTCGATCGTGCCGCCGCGCAAGCTCTCCCTGGAGCAGTCGCTGGAGTTCTGCCGCGACGACGAGTGCGTCGAGGTGACGCCGGAGGCGGTCCGTATCCGCAAGGTCAACCTGGACGCCCGCGAGCGCGCCCGCGCCGCGTCGCGCGCCAAGCGCTGACGACCGCCCGGCGGGACCGGGCAGGGACAAGGGGAGCGCCCCGTCGGACGAGGTCCGGCGGGGCGCTTCCGTATGGTGGCCGGGAGTGCCGGAATGCAGGGCGCGGCGCTTATATCGAAGTGATCTTCGAGTGTCAATGGACTCTTGGTCCCGACCATTGCGCGCGGTGTCCGCATTGCGGAGGGAATTCAAGGTTCCGCTGTGCTCAACGTCCCTTTCGTAACTGTGTGCATGGTTTGGTTTGTCCGGATTCCGAACTGTGCGGGAATCGGATGTGATCTAATCGAGACCTTTTACGCGTGGTTTATGGCTGGAACATGACTGAGACTGGGCCCTATTGAGCTCGGGTCAATGGGTCATGCGTCGTAAGAAGCGCCGACTCACGAGCGATGGGGGCTGGTGGGACTGCCAGGGGTGTCAGTCACGACCGGCCTCTTTCCCTGTCAGGAAACTCATGAGGAGGCAGTCCCATGCGCGGTGCCAAGAGCGCCACTTGGGTCGCAGGAGCGATGGCCATAGCCCTGGGGGCGACGGCCTGTGGCGGAGGGGGAAGCAGCGAGAGCGCCGACCCCGGTGTCGTCCGGGCGAACTGGGGCGACCCGCAGAACCCGCTGGAGCCCGCGAACACCAATGAGGTGCTCGGCGGCAAGGTGCTGGACATGATCTTCAGCAACCTCAAGAGCTACGACCCGAAGACCGGTGAGGCCAAGGACGACGCCGCCGAGTCCATCACCAGCAAGGACCAGCAGACCTTCACCGTCAAGGTGAAGAAGGGCCAGAAGTTCTCCAACGGCGAGCCGGTCACCGCCCGCTCGTTCGTCGACGCCTGGAACTACGGCGCGCTCAGCACCAACGCGCAGAAGAACTCCTACTTCTTCGCCGACATCAAGGGTTACGACAAGGTCGCCCCCGCCGAGGGCAAGCCGACCGCCAAGACCCTCTCCGGCCTGAAGATCGTCGACGAGCACACCTTCACGGTCACTCTCAACGAGAAGATGTCGACCTGGCCGGTCCGCCTGGGCTACAAGGCGTTCGCACCGCTGCCGAAGACGTTCTTCTCCCAGCACGACGCCTACCTCGCCAAGCCGGTCGGCAACGGTCCGTACGCCGTGGACTCGTACGACAAGGGCAAGCAGATGAAGCTGGTGCCCAACAAGTACTACACGGGTGACGACAAGCCGCAGAACAAGGGCGTGCTGCTGAAGGTCTTCACCGACTCCAACGCCGCCTACGCCGCCCTCCAGGCCGGCAACCTCGACGTCGACGACGACATCCCGGCGGAGCAGATCAAGAACGCCGAGAAGGACCTCAAGGGCCGCTACGTCTCGCAGCCCGCCGGCGTGATGCAGGCCGTCACCTTCCCGCTGTACAAGGACAGTTGGAACAAGGACGGCATGGAGAAGGTCCGCCGCGGCCTGTCCATGGCCGTCGACCGCAAGAGCATCACCGAGAAGGTCTACCACGGCACCCGCACCCCGGCGACCGACCTGACCTCCCCGGTCCTCGGCGACGCCAACGGCTACAGCAAGGACGTCTGCGGCGACGCCTGCACCTACGACCCCGCCGAGGCCAAGAAGCTCATCAAGGAGGGCGGCGGCATCCCCGGCGGGAAGATGACCATCGGCTACAACGCCGACAAGGACTCCCACAAGCAGTGGGTGGACGCGGTCTGCAACAGCATCAACAAGGTGCTCGGTGACGACACCGCCTGCGTCGGCAACCCCGTCGGCACCTTCGGTGACTTCCGCAACCAGATCACCAAGGGCGAGATGAACCAGCCGTTCCGCGCCGGCTGGCAGATGGACTACCCGCAGATCGAGAACTTCCTGACCCCGCTGTACGCCACCGGCGGCGCCTCCAACGACGCCAAGTTCAGCGACCCGAAGTTCGACGAACTGCTCAAGAAGGCCGGTTCCGAGGCGGACACCAAGAAGGCCACCGACCTCTACAAGCAGGCCGAGAAGATCGTCCTCGACAAGATGGTCAGCATCCCGCTCTGGTACCAGAACGGCACCGCCGGCTGGTCCGACCACGTCTCCGGCGTCACCCTGAACGCCTTCAGCTTCCCGGTCTTCACCCAGATCAAGACCAAGGGCTGACCCGACGCGACTGCCCCCCGGCCCGCCGGCCCGCCCGTCCCGCAGGGTGGGCGCGGCCGGCGGCCCGGGAGCGGAGCGAGCACCACCCAACCGCTCACGGCAGCAGGCGCGGCCGAAGTCCCGTACTCGTCACCGGCGACAGGTACGGCCCTTCCGGCTGCCCCCGCGTCGGCGCTTTCCTGGAGGACACATGGGGCGCTACGTCATCCGGCGACTGCTCCAGATGGTTCCGGTCTTCATCGGCACCACATTCCTGATCTTCGTCATGGTCTACGCACTGGGCGACCCCGTCGCCGCCATGTTCGGAGACCGGACCCCCGATCCGGCCACCGCCGCACAGATCCGGGAGTCCCTGCACCTCGACGACCCGCTGTGGAGCCAGTATCTCCAGTACATGGCGGGCATCTTCCGCGGCGACTTCGGCACCGCCTTCAACGGCACACCCGTCGCCGAGCTGATGGCCTCGGCCTTCCCCAACACCGTCAAGCTCACCCTGGTGGCCTTCGCCATCGAGGTCGTGGTGGGCGTCGGCCTCGGCGTGCTCGCCGGGCTGCGCCGCGGCCGGGCCGTCGACACCGGCGTCCTCGTCCTCACCCTGCTGGTGATCTCCATCCCGACGTTCGTCACCGGCTACCTGCTCCAGTACTTCATCGGCGTCAAGCTGGCCTGGGCCGCCCCCGCGGTCTCCACCGAGGTGCGGTTCGGGGAACTCCTGCTCCCCGGCATGGTGCTGGCGGGCGTCTCCCTGGCGTACGTGGCCCGGCTGACCCGGACCTCCATCGCCGAGAACATCCGCTCCGACTACATCCGCACCGCGACCGCCAAGGGCCTGCCGCGCCGCCGCGTCATCGGTGTGCACCTGCTGCGCAACTCGCTGATCCCGGTCATCACCTTCCTCGGCACCGACATCGGCGCCCTGATGGGCGGCGCCATCGTCACCGAGCGGATCTTCAACATCCAGGGCGTCGGCTACCAGCTCTACCAGGGCATCCTGCGGCAGAACTCCCCGACCGTCGTCGGCTTCGTGACCATCCTCGTGGTCGTCTTCCTCGCCGCCAACCTGATCGTCGACCTGCTCTACGCGGTCCTGGACCCGAGGATCCGTTATGCCTGAGACCACCGAAGCGGCCCGCCCCACCGCCGCGGAGCCGGACACCCCCCGGACCGCGGACGACACCGGCGCCGGTGCCGCGCCCCGCAGCCTGTGGAACGACGCCTGGCGCGACCTGCGCCGCAACCCCGTCTTCCTCATCTCCGCGGTACTGATCCTCTTCCTGGTCGTCATCGCCCTCTGGCCCGGACTGCTCACCTCGACCAGCCCCTACGCCTGCGACCTGACGCGCTCCCAGCAGGGACCGGCGCCCGGCCACCCCCTCGGCTTCAACACCCAGGGCTGCGACGTCTTCGCCCGCACCGTCCACGGCGCCCGCGCCTCGGTCGTCGTCGGCATCTGCACCACCCTCCTCGCCGCCGCCCTCGGCTGCCTCTTCGGCGGCCTGGCCGGATTCTTCGGCGGCTGGTGGGACGCGCTGCTCTCCCGCGTCGGCGACATCTTCTTCGGCATCCCCGTCCTGCTCGGCGGCATCGTCTTCCTGTCCGTCGTCAAGGGCGGCTCGATCTTCACCGTCGTCGTGCTGATGGCGCTGCTGGGCTGGCCGCAGATCGCCCGTATCGCCCGCAGCGCGGTGATCAGCGTCAAGCAGCAGGACTACGTCCAGGCGGCGCGGGCCCTCGGCGCCGGCACGCCCCGGCTGCTGCTGCGGCACATCGCCCCCAACGCGCTGGCCCCGGTGATCGTCGTCGCCACCATCGCGCTGGGCACCTACATCTCGCTGGAGGCGACGCTGTCGTTCCTCGGCGTCGGCCTGCGCCCGCCGACGGTCTCGTGGGGCATCGACATCTCCTCGGCCGCCACCGAGATCCGCAACGCGCCGCACATGCTGCTGTGGCCGGCGGGCGCGCTGAGCGTCACGGTGCTGGCGTTCATCATGCTCGGCGACGCGGTCCGCGACGCCCTCGACCCCAAGCTGCGCTGAGGGAGGCGTACGTGACCACCACCGAGAAGACCACCGGGGGCGCCCCCGCCCCCCGCACCGCGGGCGAACCGCTGCTCGACGTCCGCGATCTGCACGTCGAGTTCCGTACCCGTGACGGCGTCGTCAAGGCCGTCAACGGTGTCTCGTACAGCGTGGCGGCGGGTGAGACGCTGGCCGTGCTGGGCGAGTCCGGCTCCGGCAAGTCCGTCACCGCGCAGGCGATCATGGGCATCCTCGACATGCCGCCCGCGAGGATCCCCCAGGGCGAGATCCTCTTCCGCGGCCAGGACATGCTGGCGATGTCCGCCGAGCAGCGGCGCGCGGTCCGCGGCGCCGAGATCGCCATGATCTTCCAGGACGCGTTGTCCTCGCTGAATCCGGTGCTGACCGTGGGCTATCAGCTGGGCGAGATGTTCCGGGTGCACCAGGGCCTGTCCAGGAAGGCGGCGACGGCGAAGGCCGTCGAGCTGATGGACAAGGTCAAGATCCCGGCGGCCAAGAGCCGGGTGGGGGACTACCCGCATCAGTTCTCCGGCGGTATGCGGCAGCGGATCATGATCGCGATGGCGCTGGCGCTGGAGCCGGATCTGATCATCGCGGACGAGCCGACGACGGCGCTGGACGTGACCGTGCAGGCGCAGGTGATGGATCTGCTCGCGGAGCTTCAGCGTGAGTACCACATGGGCCTGATCCTGATCACCCACGACCTTGGCGTGGTCGCGGATGTCGCCGACAAGATCGCCGTGATGTACGCGGGGCGGATCGTCGAGCACGCCCCCGTCGGCGAGCTGTACAAGAACCCCGCGCACCCCTACACCCGCGGCCTCCTCGACTCCATCCCGCGCCTGGACCAGAAGGGCCAGGAGCTCTACGCGATCAAGGGCCTGCCGCCCAATCTGCTGGACATCCCCGGCGGCTGCGCCTTCCACCCGCGCTGCCCCCGGGCCGAGGACCTGTGCCGGACCGACGTTCCGGCGCTCGCCGCCGTCGGCGAAGGCCGCGGCAGCGCCTGCCACCTCTGGAAGGAGACGATCGATGGCTGAACCGTCCACGACCACCGTGCGGGAGCCGATCCTCCAGGTCCGGGGCCTGGTCAAGCACTTCCCGCTGACCCAGGGCGTGCTGCTGCGCAAGCAGGTCGGCGCCGTGAAGGCCGTCGACGGGATCTCCTTCGACCTCTACCCGGGCGAGACCCTGGGCATCGTCGGCGAGTCCGGCTGCGGCAAGTCCACCGTCGCCAAGCTGCTGATGAACCTCGAACGCGCCACCGCGGGCGAGGTCCTCTACAAGGGCGAGGACATCACCAAGCTGTCCGGTCGCGCCCTGAAGGCCGTACGCCGCAACATCCAGATGGTGTTCCAGGACCCGTACACCTCGCTCAATCCGCGGATGACGGTCGGCGACATCATCGGCGAGCCCTTCGACATCCACCCCGAGGTGGCCCCGAAGGGCGACCGCCGCCGGCGCGTCCGGGAACTGCTGGACGTCGTCGGCCTCAACCCGGAGTACGTCAACCGCTATCCGCACCAGTTCTCGGGCGGGCAGCGCCAGCGCATCGGCATCGCCCGGGGCCTCGCCCTCAACCCCGAGATCATCATCTGCGACGAGCCGGTGTCGGCGCTGGACGTCTCCGTCCAGGCGCAGGTCGTCAATCTGATGGAGAAGCTCCAGGACGAGTTCGGGCTGTCCTACCTCTTCATCGCCCACGACCTGTCCATCGTCCGGCACATCTCCGACCGCGTCGGCGTGATGTACCTCGGGCGGATGGCGGAGATCGGTACCGACGAGGAGATCTACGAGCACCCCACCCACCCCTACACCCAGGCGCTTCTCTCCGCCGTCCCCGTACCGGACCCGGAGGCCCGCGAGCGCCGGGAACGCATCATCCTCACCGGTGACGTCCCCTCCCCGGCCGACCCGCCGTCCGGCTGCCGCTTCCGCACCCGCTGCTGGAAGGCCGAGGAGCGGTGCGCGCAGGAGGAGCCGCTGCTCGCCGTGCCGGAGCGCTTCGCCGGTACGGACGCGCCCGCGGCACACGCCTCGGCCTGCCACTTCGCGGCCGAGAAGAACGTGGTGGGCGCGGCCTGACACGCCGTCGGCGGGGGCGGACGGCACCGCGCCGCCCCCGCCGCTGCCACTCAGCCGGCCGCCGGCACCGTCCCCACCGCCAGGGCGTTGCCCTCGCTGATGTACGCCTGCGGGTCGTCCAGCGGATGCCCGGGGCCGTCGGGGGTCGCGAACGGCTCCCACTCCTCCGCGGTGCCGAACCGCCGCGCCTGGGCGGCGAGCTGCGCGCAGCTCAGGCCGTAGAACTCCCGGGCGGGCGGGGACAGCGGCGCGTGGTGCTCGATCAGCACCGTGCGCTGCCACACACCGGTGAGGCCCGCCTCCCGCAGCCAGCGGTGCAGATCGCGGGTGCGCAGGAGGTTGTGGGCGTACCCCGGTTCCTTCGCGGCCCGGCGGAAGAAGTCGCCGAAGAGGAACGGGTCGGCGGGACGGGCCGTGATCAGGCTCGCGTCCAGCTCCTTGACGGCGATCAGCCCGCCGGGGCGGACCACCCGGCGCATCTCCCGCAGCGCGGTGGCCAGCTCGTCGTCACCCAGGTACTGGACGGCGTTGGCGCACCAGACGGCGTCGAAGGAGCCGTCGGCGTACGGGAGGCGCAGTGCGCTGCCCTGCCGCACCTCCAGGGGACACGGCAGGTCCCACTCCTGGGCGCGGCCCTTGACCAGAGCGACGTTCTCCTCGGCCAGGTCGACGGCGGACAGCCGGCCGCCCTCTCCCGTGAGACGGGCGAGGTGCGGCAGGAACTCGCCGCTGCCGCAGCCCACGTCGAGGACGTGGCTGCCCGGCCGTATCCCGGCCCGCTCCAGCAGGTCGAGGTAGTCGGTGCGGCAGGCGGCGAAATGGGCGTCGACGATGGTGTGGTGGGTGAAGTCCAGCCCGGTGGAGGTGGCGAAGCCCCAGGAGGTCTGCTGGTCAGCGGTCATCGGTGCTCCCGGTGGTGGAGAAGGTCGCGGCGCGTTCCGCGGCGAACAGGTCGGTGAGTGCCCGGGTGAGGTCCTCCGGTGCCTCCAGGGGCTGGAGGTGGCCGGTGTCCGGGAGGACGTGCAGCCGCCCTTGGGGCAGGGTCCGGGCGAGGGCGCGGGCCTCGTCCTCCGCGACCAGCTCGTCCTCCGCCCCCGCGACGACCAGGGCCGGTACGTCCGTGGCGGCGAGCACCGCGGTGGAGTCGGGGCGGACGGCGAGGGCGCGCTGGGTCCAGGCGAGGGAGGCCGGGGGCGCGCTCCGTACGTCGGCCAGGACGCGGGCGAGGAGGTCCGGGCGACGGGCGCGGGCGGTCGCGCCGAGCAGCCGGGGGACGGTCGCGTCCACGAGGGCGGGGCCGCGCTCCGGGTCGGTGACCACCTGGGCGAAGGTCTCCCGTCCCTCGCGGGCCGCCTCGGTGTCGGCGGTGGCCCGGGTGGACATCAGGGCCAGGGCCCGTACACGGCCGGGGTGGCGGCGCAGGAACGCCATCGCGGTGTAGCCGCCCAGCGAGCAGCCGACCAGCGCCGGGCGGTCGACGCCGCGCTCGTCGAGGAGGCGGGCCAGGTCGTCGGCGACGACGTCCAGGGACGGCGGCGCGTCACCGAGCGGGGTGCCGCCGAAGCCCCGCTGATGCGGAACGATCACCTCGTGCCCGCGCTGCCGCAGGGCCTCGGCCTGGGCGGCCCACATCGACCCGTCGAGGGACAGCGCGTGCAGCAGGACGACCGGAACGGGCGCGGTCATCGGCGCCGCCCCACGGCCGGTGGGGCGGTCGCGTGCCCTAACCGGAGCGACGCGGGCCGGCGGATGCGGAACATGAACTGATCTCTCATGGCGTCGAGTCTGCCGTTCCGCGGCGCGGCGTAGGGCGATCGAGCGATATTCGACAGAATTCGACTGCTTCGATGTCATGTTCGATTTCGGAGTGTGGCGGGACGGCTTCGCTCGGGCATCCGGGCGGATTCCCGGCCGCATTGGAGCAGCACACGCCCGTGCGGGCGTGCACCCCGGCCCCTCGTGGTCTGTGATGTCGGTGAGGTCCCGCCGAGAGCTGAGGAGGCGCCATGCGCGGTGTCACGCGTACGGCCGGCGCGGTGTGTGCCGCCGCCGTCGCCCTCACCGCCACGGCCTGCGGCGGGGGCGTCGACACCGGGGGCGGACCCGGCGTCGTCAGCGCCTCCTGGGGCGACCCGCAGAACCCGCTGGAACCGGCGAACACCAACGAGGTGCAGGGCGGCAAGGTCCTGGAGATGCTCTTCCGGGGGCTCAAGCGGTACAACCCGAGGACCGGCGCCCCCGAGAACGTCCTCGCCGACCGCATCGACACCAAGGACTCCCGGCACTACACCGTCACCCTCAAAAAGGGCTGGACCTTCAGCAACGGGGAAAAGGTCACCGCCCGCTCGTTCACCGACGCCTGGAACTACGGCGCCCTGCTCGACAACGGACAGAAGAACGCGCCGTTCTTCCAGTACATCGACGGATTCGACCGGGTGCACCCGGCGAGCGGTACGCCCCGCGCCAGAACGCTCTCCGGACTGAAGGTGGTGAACGACCGGACCTTCACCGTGACGCTCCGGCAGAAATTCTCCAGCTGGCCCGACACCCTCGGCTATTCCGCCTTCATGCCGCTGCCCCGCATCTTCTTCACCCACCACGACGACTGGGTCCGCAAACCCGTCGGCAACGGCCCCTACACCGTGGACGCGTACCTCAAGGGCTCCGGAATGCGGCTGCGGCGGTGGCCCGCCTACCCCGGCCCCGACAAGGCCCGCAACGAGGGCGTCGACCTGCGGGTCTACACCGACAACAACTCCGCCTACACCGATCTCCAGGCCGGCAATCTCGACCTTGTCGACGATGTGCCGGCCGCCCAGCTCAGGAACGTCCGGCGGGATCTCGGGGACCGTTATCTCAATCAGCCCGCCGGCGTCATCCAGACCCTTACCTTCCCGATGTACGACTCGGAATGGAACGGAAAGGGATTGGACAAGGTCCGGCGCGGCCTGTCCATGGCCATCGACCGCGACCGGATCACCGAGCAGATCTTCCGCGGCACCCGGACCCCCGCCACCGACTGGACCTCGCCCGTCCTGGGCGCGGACGGCGGATTCAAGGCCGGACTGTGCGGGGACGCCTGCGTCTTCCACGCCGAACGCGCCAGAAAACTCATCCAGGAGGGCGGGGGAATTCCCGGCGGCACGATGAGCATCGCCTACAACGCGGACACCGGCTCCCACAAGGACTGGGTGGACGCCATCTGCAACAGCATCAACCGCACCATGGGCGACGACCGGGCCTGCGTCGGCGCCCCGGTCGGCACCTTCGCCGATTTCCGCAACAGGATCAGCGCGAAGAAGATGACCGGACCCTTCCGCGCCGGCTGGCAGATGGACTATCCGCTGATCCAGAACTTCCTGCAACCCATGTACTACACCGGCGCCTCCTCCAACGACGGGAAATACAGCAGCCAGGCGTTCGACGCACTCGTCAACAAGGCGAATGCCGCGCCCGACAAAAACCGCTCTCTCGCCCTCTTCCAGGACGCGGAGAAAATACTGGCCGCGCAGATGCCGGCCATCCCGCTGTGGTACCAGAACGGCAGCGCCGGATACTCCGAACGCATCGAGAACGTGTCCCTCAACCCCTTCGGGGTGCCCGTCTACCACGAGATCAGGGTGAAGTGAGCACCGGCGCGCGCGGCCCGGAACGGAATGCCCGGCCGGCCGCACGGTCCGCCGCACGGCTCGTTCCCCGGAATCCGGAGATTCCATGGGACGCTATGTGATCCGGCGGCTGCTCCAGATGGTCCCGGTGTTCGCCGGCAGCACGTTCCTGATCTTCTTCATGGTGTACGCGCTGGGCGACCCGGTCGCCGCGATGTTCGGCGACCGGGCCCCCGACCCCGCCACCGCCGCCCAGATCCGCGCCGACCTGTATCTCGACCAGCCCCTGTGGAAGCAGTACCTGCACTACATGGGCCAGATCTTCCGCGGCGACTTCGGCACCGCCTTCAACGGCCAGCCGGTCACCGAACTCATGGCCGCCGCATTTCCCGTGACGCTGCGGCTCACGCTTGTCGCCATCGTCATCGAAGCGGTCCTGGGTATCACGCTCGGGGTGTTCAGCGGACTGCGCCGGGGCCGTGCGGTGGACACCACGGTCCTGGTGTTCACCCTGGTCGTGGTCTCCATCCCGACCTTCGTCAGCGGTTATGTCCTGCAATTCCTGTTCGGTGTGAAGGCGGAGTGGGTCAAACCCGCGGTCTCCCTCGCCGCCCCGGTGGACGAACTCCTGCTGCCCGGCCTCGTCCTGGCACTGGTGTCCCTCGCCTATGTCACCCGGCTCACCCGTACCTCGCTCGCCGAGAACACCCGCGCCGATTACGTCCGTACCGCCGTCGCCAAGGGATTGCCCCGCCACCGGGTCATCACCCGGCATCTGCTGCGCAATTCACTGATCCCGGTCGTCACCTTCATCGGTACCGACATCGGCGCGCTGATGGGCGGGGCCATCGTCACCGAGCGGATCTTCAACATCCACGGCGTCGGATTCCAGATCTACCAGGGCATCCTGCGGCAGAACTCCCCGACGGTCGTCGGCTTCGTGACCATCCTCGTCCTGGTCTTCCTGGTGGCGAACCTCCTCGTCGACCTCCTGTACGCCGTCCTCGACCCGAGGATCCGCTATGCCTGAACCCCCTGTCCCCAAGGACGCCGTCGGCCCCGGCGACGGAGGCGCGGCCGCACTGGCCCTCGGCGAGGCCGCCTCCCTCGAACAGGTCCCCGCCGCAGGGCCGCCCGGCGCCCCCGGCGGCCGGCCACGCAGCCTGTGGAGCGACGCCCGGCACGATCTGTGCCGCAATCCGGTCTTCGTGGTCTCGGCTCTGATCATCCTGTTTCTTGTGGTGATCGCCCTGTGGCCGCAGTTGATCGCCGACGGGAATCCGTACCGCGCCGACCTGTCCAAGGCACAGGCCGGCCCCGAGCCCGGCCACCCCTTCGGCTTCGACACCCAGGGCCGCGACGTCTACACCCGCGTCGTGTACGGCGCCCGCGCCTCCGTCACCGTCGGCGTCTGCGCCACCGCGGGCGCCACCCTGCTCGGCAGCCTCCTCGGCGGACTCGCCGGATTCTTCGGCGGCTGGGCCGACACCCTGCTCTCCCGGCTCGCCGACATCTTCTTCGGCATCCCCGTCCTCCTCGGCGGCCTCGTCTTCCTCTCCGTCGTCACCAGTTCCACCGTCTGGCCGGTCGTCGGCTTCATCGTGCTGCTGGGCTGGCCGCAGATCGCCCGTATCGCCCGCGGCTCCGTGGTCGCCGCCAGACAGCACGACTACGTCCAGGCCGCGCGGGCGCTGGGCGCGGGCAACGGGCGGCTGCTGCTGCGGCACATCGCGCCCAACGCCGTCGCCCCGGTGATCGTCGTCGCCACCATCGCGCTGGGCACCTACATCTCGCTGGAGGCGACGCTGTCGTTCCTCGGCGCGGGCCTCAAGCCCCCCACCGTTTCCTGGGGCATCGACATCTCGGCCGCCTCCACCTACATCCGCGACGCCCCCCACATGCTGCTGTGGCCGGCGGGCGCGCTGAGCGTCACGGTGCTGGCGTTCATCATGCTCGGCGACGCGGTCCGCGACGCCCTCGACCCCAAACTGCGCTGAGGAGGCCGACGATGCGGAACGGGACGACGCGCGGCGGACGGGCGGACGCCACC
>NZ_JCANQV010000143.1:0-14986 GCF_059553635.1 Candidatus Streptomyces philanthi | reverse complement strand
GCCGTACGTGGTCGCCGTCAGCGGCGCGTACCCGCCCGGCGGCAGATGCCGCAGGCCGGACGCCTCGGCCATCTCCACCACCGCCGTGCCGTCGCCGCGCAGGGCGAACGCGGCGGTCACCGGTGTGCCCGCGGGCCCGGTGACCCGCGCCGCGTGGCGGGCGAAGCCGGCCGCGAGCGCCGCCTCCACCGTGCCGTCCCCGCCGTCCGCGACCGGGAGGGCCTCCACCGCCAGGCCGGGGACCACCCGGCGCAGGCCCGCCGCGACATGCCCGGCGACCTCGGCCGCGGTCAGTGACCCCTTGAACTTGTCCGCGGCGATCAGCACCCGCGGTGTCCGTGTCCTCGCTGCGTCCGCCATCGTGATTCCCCTTGTTTCCTCGGTGGCAGTCGCGCCGCCGCGACCCTATCCGGAGCATGTCCCGGCGAACAGGGCCCGCGCCCGGCCCGTCGCACGGGGGGCGACACGCCCGGGCGGGTGAACGGATTGCCGGTGTTTTCCGACGGCCCACACATTTCCGGCCCGGTATTCACCGCCGGGACGGCCAGGGGGAATACGGGAAGGAAATCCGGGGCGGGAATCCGAAAATACGGAAATCGCGTCCCGCGGTTGTGGAATTCCCGGACCGGCCGCCTCCGTATTCCCCTGGGCAGTGCGATGCGGCAGGGGCGGGGAACGTACGCCCTCACCGCCCCGGTGCCGGCCGGCGGCCCGGGGCTAAGCTCGGCCGTGTGACGACCATGGACTACGCCACCTATATCGCCGGCCTCCCCCGTGTCCTCGCCGGCGCGGGCACCGTCTTCCGCGACGCGGGCGGCCGCATCCTGCTCGTGGAGCCCAATTACCGCGACGCCTGGACGCTCCCGGGCGGGACGGTCGAGTCGGACGGCGGTGAATCCCCCCGTCAGGCGGCCCGCCGGGAGACCGCCGAGGAGATCGGCCTGGACATCGAGCCGGGTGCGCTGCTCGCCGTCGACTGGGTGCGCGGTCCGCGGCGTCCGCCCCTGGTGTCGTACCTCTTCGACGGAGGAGTGCTGGAGGCCGGGCAGTTCGCCGCGATCCGGCTCCAGGAAGAGGAGTTGCTGTCCTGGCGGCTGGTCGGCCGGGACGAGCTGGCGCGGTTCGTGGACGGTCCGATGGCGCTGCGGATCGGCGCCGCCCTGGACGCCCTCGACCGGGGTATCGGCCCGGCGGAGCTGGAGGACGGGCGGCCGCCGTTCGGGGTGTGAGACCGCCGTCGCGAAAAGGGCGGGCCGTCTCCCGGGGCGGCCCGGCCTACAGTGCCGCCATGGACAAGATCGCCGCGCGGCTGGCACGGGTGCCGGGAGTGGTCGGGGTGATGCTCGGCGGGAGCCGGGCGCGGGGGACGCACCGGCCGGATTCCGACTGGGACCTGGGCGTGTACTACCGGGGAGAGCCCGGTGCCGAGGCACTGGCGGCGCTGGCCGCCGAGGTGACCGGCGGGCCGGTGGAAGTGCATCCGCCCGGTGCCTGGGGTCCGTGGGTCAACGGCGGGGCCTGGCTCGAACTCCCCGACGGCCGCCGGGTGGACTGGATTCTGCGCGACCTCGACCGGGTGCGACACGTGTGGCGGGAGTGCCAGGAAGGGCGCTTCGAGGTCGGTACCCAGCTCGGGCACCCGCTGGGCTTCTGGTCCCCGGCGTATCCGGGCGAGGTGGCCTGCGGGCGCGTTCTCGCCGACCCCGGGGGCGAACTGGCCCGGCTCAAGGAGGAGACGGAGCACTACCCGGAGCCGCTGCGCGAGGCGCTGACCGGCACCGCCGTCTGGAACGCCTGCTTCTCGGTGGCGATGGCGGCCAAGGCCCGTGCGGACGTCCTGTACGCGGCGCTGTGCCTGTCGCAGGCGGTCGGCGCGCTCGTGCAGGCGCTGTTCGCCCATCACCGGCGGTGGTGCCTCAACGAGAAGGGCGCCCTGGCGACGGCGGCGGCGCTGCCGCGGACCCCGCCCGGTTTCGCCGACCGCGCCACGGCCCTCCTCGGCCGGACCGGGAGCGACGCGGACGAGGTGACGGAGTCCCTGGCGCGGGCCGAGGCCCTGGTGGCCGAGGTGCGGGACGTGGTCACCGGGGATTGAACGGACCGGCCGGGCGGAGCGGACTCCGCCGCGTCCGCCGCCTGGCCCGGCCGAACGGGCCGGGCGTCAAAATGCTTGGACGCAACGTCAACCGCGTGATTATGCTGCGCGCCATGTCCAGCCCCGAGGCATCAAGACGCAGGCCACCGGTCGTCCGGTGGCCGCACCGCAGCGCGTCGTAGCGTCCTTCCGGCGCCGCGCGTCCCCGCGTCGCGTCGTCACGCCGCCCGGAAGGTTCTCCCGGGCCCCTGCGTGACCTTCTGTCACCGGATCACCGTAGTGCGTGCTGCCCGCCGACGGTCCGGCCGTGGTACCGGCCGGTCGTCCTCCGCGGCGGCCGCGCGACCGTGCCCGCCCGTGGGGGCCGGGGCACGGGTGACCGCGTGGTCCGCCGCTTCCCTGTCGATCCGTGATGTGGTTGCGGAGTTCTGTGATGCCGTTCGCCCTGTACCTTCTCGCCCTGGCGGTCTTCGCCCAGGGGACGTCCGAATTCATGCTGTCCGGTCTCGGTCCGGGCATCGCCGCCGATCTGGGGGTGTCGCTCCCCGTGGCGGGGTCGCTCACCTCGGCGTTCGCCGTCGGGATGATCGTCGGCGCGCCGTTGACGGCCGTGCTGGGCATGCGCTGGCCCCGGCGGCGCGCGCTGCTGGTGTTCCTGACCGTCTTTCTGCTCGTCCATGTCCTCGGCGCGGTCACGGCCAGCTTTCCGGTGCTGCTGGTGACCCGGGTGGTCGCGGCGCTGGCGAACGCCGGGTTCCTCGCGGTGGGGCTGGCGACCGCGACGTCCCTGGTCGCGCCGGACGCCAAGGGCCGTGCCACCTCGGTGCTGCTGGGCGGCACCACCCTGGCCTGTGTGGCGGGAGTGCCCGCGGGTGCGCTGCTGGGCCAGTGGTGGGGCTGGCGTGCCGCGTTCTGGGCGGTGGCCCTTCTGTCACTGCCGGCCGTGGCCGGAATCCTGCGGTGGGTACCGGCGGACACCGCCTCCGCGGGCGGCGGTACGGGCGTACGCCGTGAGCTGCGGGCGCTGCGGCGTCCGAGGCTGCTGGTGACCCTGCTCCTGGGGGCGCTGGTGAACGGCGCGACGTTCTGCACGTTCACCTATCTGGCACCTGTGGTCACCCGTGTCACCGGGCTGGATTCCGTGGTGGTGCCCGCCGTCCTGGCACTGTTCGGTCTGGGCGCGTTCGCGGGGGTCACGGTCGGCGGGCGGCTGGCCGACACGCGTCCGGTGCCGCTGCTGGTGACGGGCGGGGCGGCGCTGCTCACGGGGTGGGTGGTGTTCGCGTTGGCGGCGGGGAACGCGGTCGCGGCGCTGGTGCTGGTCCCCGTCCAGGGCGCCCTGTCGTTCGCCGTCGGCTCGACGCTGATCTCGCAGGCGCTCTACGCGGCCACCGGCGCGCCGACGCTGGCCGGTGGCCTCGCCACGGCCGCCCTCAACGTCGGTGCCGCGGCCGGTCCCTGGCTCGGCGGCCTGGCCCTCGGCGCGGGGCCGGGATTCCGGGCGCCGCTCGGGGTGAGCGCGCTGCTGGTGGCCCTCGCCCTGGCCACGGCGGCAGCGGCCCACGGCGTACGGGCGGTCCGGTGCGGGAGCCGGGACGGAGCGGCGGCCGCCGGGTAGGCGGAGCCCGGGGGTGCCATGGGCGCGCGGAGCGTCCACGGCACCGTCCCCGGAGGTCAGCCGCACTCCCCCACCGCGAACAACGCCCCCTCGTCGGTCGCACCCGCCACGCCCCCGGCGTTCTCGAAGGCGAGCAGCCACCGCTTGCGGTCCAGGCCGCCGCCGTAGCCGGTGAGGCTGCCGTCGGCGCCGACGACACGGTGGCAGGGAACGATGATGCCGAGGGGGTTGCGTCCGTTGGCGAGGCCGACGGCGCGGGCCGCGGAGGGGGTGCCGAGCCGTGCCGCGAGCTCTCCGTAGGTGAGGGTGGCGCCGTACGGGATGGTGCGCAGGGCGTCCCAGACGCGGCGTTGGAAGGGGGTGCCGTCCGGTGCGAGCGGCAGGTCGAAGGTTTTCGCCGCGCCGCGGAAGTAGGCCCGGAGCTGGGTGAGGGCGGCGGCGAACGGCGCGTCCTGGGGGTCGGCCACGGGGCCGAAGGTGTCCTGGGGCGGACGGTGCCGCTGGTCGGTCATGTACAGGCCGACGAGGGCGCCGCCCCGGGCGACGAGGGTGAGCGGGCCCACCGGGGTGTCGTCCATGACGGTGTGGGTGGCGGATGTCGGTGCGGTGCGGGAAGCGGACATGACGGGTCTCAGTTCGTGGGGAGGTGGTTGATGGGGTGGTTGTCGGTGGCCCAGAGGTACTGGACGGCGTAGGCGCGCCAGGGGCGCCAGACGGCGGAGTGACGGACGAGGGCGGCGGGGGTGCCGGGCAGGCCGAGGGCGGCGGCGGCCCGGCGCAGGCCCAGGTCGGTGGGGGTGAAGGCGTCCGGGTCGCCGAGGGCGCGCATGGCGACGCAGTCGACGGTCCAGGGGCCGATGCCGGGGAGGGCGGCGAGCCCGGCGCGGGCCTCGTCACGGTCGCTGCCCGCGCCGAGCCGGAGCGCCCCGGAGGCGAGGGCGGCGACCAGGCCCGTGAGGGTGGCACGGCGGGTGCGGGGCATCGCCAGCTTCTCCGGGTCGAGATGCGCCAGTGCCTCGGGGGACGGGAAGAGATGGGTGAGGCCGCCGGACGGGTCGTCGACGGGGTCGCCGTGCGCGGTGACCAGCCGGCCCGCGTGGGTGCGGGCCGCGGCCGTGGAGACCTGCTGGCCGAGTACCGCGCGGACGGCGAACTCGTCGGCGTCGACGGTACGCGGGACCCGGCGCCCGGGTGCCGCGTCGACGAGCGGGGCCAGGCACGGGTCCTCGCGGAGCAGGCCGTCCACCGCCTCGGGGTCGGCGTCGAGGTCGAGCATCCGGCGGCAGCGGGCGATGGCCCCGGCGAGATCGCGCAGATCGGTCAGCGCGAGCCGGCAGTCGATGTGGTCGGGGCGCGGGGTGAGCGCGACGACGCCGTGTCCGTACGGCAGGCGCAGGGTGCGGCGGTAGGCGCCGTCGCGCCACTCCTCGACGCCGGGGACGGCGGTGGCGGCGAGGTGGCCGAAGAGGTTGTCGGGGCACAGCGGGCGGCGGAACGGCAGCCGCAGCGCCAGGGTGCCGGGGAGCGCGGTGTGCGGGCCGGGGCGGGCGCGCCGCCGCAGTTCGGTCGGGGAGAGCGCGAAGACCTCCCGCACGGTCTCGTTGAAGGTGCGGATGCTGGCGAACCCGGCGGCGAAGGCGATGTCGGCCATCGGCAGGGGGCTCGTCTCGATCAGGAGGCGGGCGGTCTGGGCGCGCTGGGCGCGGGCGAGCGCGAGGGGTCCGGCGCCGAGTTCGGCGAGCAGCTGGCGTTCGATCTGGCGGGGGCTGTAACCGAGGCGGACGGCGAGGCCGGGGACGCCCTCGCGGTCGACGACGCCGTCGGCGATCAGCCGCATGGAGCGGGCGGTGAGGTCGGCCCGCGCGTTCCATTCGGGCGAGCCGGGGCTGGCGTCCGGGCGGCAGCGCTTGCAGGCCCGGAAGCCGGCCTGCTGGGCCGCGGCGGCGCTGGGGTAGAACCGCATGTTCCGCGGCTTGGGCGGCACCACGGGACAGCTGGGGCGGCAGTAGATCCCGGTGGTGAGGACCGCGGTGTAGAACCAGCCGTCGAAGCGGGCGTCCTTGGACCGTACGGCCCGCAGACAGCGCTCGGTGTCGGTGTGCATGTCCTCAGGATTCCGCAGCCCCGGCGCCCTGGCTGGCGGAAATCCGACATCGATGTGCCGTGGCCGGGGGCGCGGCGGATCGCCCTCGCGCCGCCCCCGGCCCGTACGGTCCTACGCCCCGGCGAACCGGTCCAGCGCGGCGATCTCCAGCGCCCGCATCGTCTCGCTCCCCTTGTGCCCGGCGTCCTCGACGATCGTCAGTTCCGCGTCGGGCCAGGCGCGGGCCAGCTCCCAGGCGGTGCCGGGCGGGCCGCTGAGGTCCAGCCTGCCGTGGATCAGGACGCCGGGGATGCCGGCGAGGCGGCCCGCGTCGCGCAGCAGCGCGCCCTCGTCCAGCCACGCCCCGTGGGAGAAGTAGTGCGCGCAGATGCGGACCAGGGCCTGGCGCGCCAAGGAGGGCCGGTCGCCGTACGGGTTGGCCGCGCCGTGCGGCTCCATGGACAGCACGGTGTCCTCCCAGGCGCACCAGTCGGCCGCGGCCCGTTCCCGTACGGCGGGGTCCGGGTCGGCCATCAGGCGGGCGTAGTCGCCGAGGGTGCCGAGGATGCCGTCCGCGCGGTCGTCGGGGGCGGGGCCGCCGGACCCGGCGACGAAGCGTTCCCACTGCTCGGGGAAGAAGCCTCCGACGCCCTGGTAGAGCCAGGCGGTCTCGCTGCGGCGGGTCATGGTGACGCTGGGGACGACGATCTCCGAGACCCGTGAGGGGTGCCGCTGGGCGTAGGCGAGGAGCAGCGTCGATCCCCAGGAGCCGCCGAACAGCAGCCAGCGGTCGATGCCGAGCCGTTCCCGGAGCCGTTCCATGTCGGCGATCAGACGACCGGTGGTGTTGACGCCCATGTCGGTGGCGGGGTCGCTCGCGTGCGGGGTGGAGCGGCCGCAGCCGCGCTGGTCAAAGAGGACGACGCGGTAGCGCTCCGGGTCGAACAGCCGCCGCGTCCCCTCCCGGCACCCGGAGCCGGGGCCGCCGTGCACGACCAGCGCGGGCTTGCCGCGGGGGTTGCCGCAGACCTCCCAGTACACGAGGTTGCCGTCGCCGACGTCGAGCATTCCTGTCTCGTACGGCTCGATCGGTGGATACGTTCCGGCCATTTCTCTCCGCTCCTCGGTCGTTTCCGGGCACGCCCGCACACGGTGGACCGGCGGGGACGCGCCGGGAACGCCGGGTGCGTGGACGGGGCCCCGGCGCCGGGGAGCAACCCTACGGCCGGGGCCGCGGCACGTCACCGCGTTTCCGGACGGGGCGTCAGGCGCCCGGCCGCCGCGTCATCGCCCAGGTCCGCGGGCCGCCGTCGGGAACGGGGTAGTCCGCGGTGATCTCGAAGCCGAGGCGTTCGTAGAGGCGGACGTTGCGTGGGTCGGAGGTCTCCAGGAAGGCGGGGAAGCCCGCGCGGTCGGCGGCTTCGAGGCCGGGGGTGATCACCGCGGGGCCCAGGCCCTGCCCCTGGCGGGCCGGGTCCACGCCGGCCACGCCGAGGAACCACACCGGTTCGGCGGGCCGGTGCGGCCGCATCGCCTCCTCGGCCCGCGCGGCCACCTCGGCGCGGTCGCCGGCGAGTTCGGCCATCAGCGGCCCGACCTCGGCGAACGCCGTGACGGGGGTGTCCGGGGTGGTCCACACCGCCACCGCGTCGCCGTCGTCGGCGACCCAGACCCGGCCGTGGGCGAGGCCGATCCGGGAGACGAACAGCTCGTGGAAGCGTTCCAGGCGGGCCTCGTGGTCGTCGGCCGGGAGGGTGTGGCGGGTGAAGGGGTAGTCGGCGAAGGCGCGCACCAGGGTGCGGACCGCCCGGGGCTGGTCCTCGGCGGTGGCGGGGCGGATCACGGGCGTACGCGTGGTCATGGGTCACACCGTTGTCGTCGTCGCGGGCTCGGCCGTGCGCGGCACGGACGGTCCTGACGTGCGCGCACGCCGGTGCAGCGTCTCACACCGGCCCGGTGCGCTCCCGGGCCGGGTCGAGCAGCCGTATCCCGGTGATCAGGTCGGGGCGGATGCGGACGATGTGGTCCTTGCGCCGGTCCGGCCAGGGGTGGACGAGTCTCCGGTAACGGGCCAGCTGCGTACGGTCGGTGACGAGATGGCAGTAGCCGGTGGCGACGACGCTCCAGCCCGTGCGGGTCCTGGAGTCGATGTCGTCGGCCTCGTAGGCGACGACGACGTCGTGCGCGTCGTCCTGCTGGGCGTACGAGGCCAGGGCGGCGCCCTCGTGGGTGCGGATGATGATGTCGCCGCCGTCGAGGATGTGGTGGACGGGGCGGATGGCGGGCAGTGCGCGCTGGGTGAAGACGACCCGGCCGAGGGGGACGCTTCCCAGCAGCCGCAGGGAGGTGGCGCTGTCCAGTTCCACCGTGCGGCGGGGGGCATCGGCCGCGCCGCGCCGGCGGCGGGTGCGGGGCCTGACGCGGCGGCGGGGTCCTTCGTCGTTCACGGTGCCTTCCTGGTCGGCGGGGACCGCTCCCCCGCGCCGGCCGGTCCCCGACCAGGACCTGGAGGTGCGGACGAGGCGCATGGTCGGTCCCGTCGCCATGTGCGCGGGCGGCGTCCCTCGTCGTCGCGGATCGCGGCCGTCGGCGGTTCCGGCGGCCGGCATCAGTACACGGCCTCCGCGCGTTCCGTGCCAGGGCCGTTCGGCCCCCTGCCCGTGTGCGGGTGTCCCTCTGGGGCGCGCCCGCGCGGCCCGGCGTCCGCCCGGGGGCAGCGGACCCCGCCGCGTCCGGTACGGGCGGACCGGGAGGCGGAGGCCGGTCCGTACCGGTTCCCGACGGCCCGGGGACGCGGTGAGGTCGCGTGCCGGGGGTCGTGCGGCGGTGTCGCGTGGCGGGCGGGACGTGCGGACGCGCCCCGTGTGGTGCGTGCCGGGCGCGCCGGCCCCGGTCCGGTACCCCGGACGTGCCGGGGCGGGCGCGCCCGGCCGCCGCATCAGAAGATCACCGGTACCGGGGGGCCGCCAGGGCCGAAAGACCCTGCCCGACCAGGGCCGGACGGCCCCGGAGACTCGGTGCAATACTGACACGCCTTCCGGTTCACGGCCGGTGGTGCCACCGTCCCGGTGGCGGCGGCGTCCCGCAGGCGCAGCCGTCGTCGGGGGTTCACTGCTGTCCGCACGACGGCGCGGAAGGCACGTCCATGACCGCACGACCGCCTGACAGGAGCCGTTGCGATGCCCCGGTCCACACCGTCCCGGTGCGTGCACGCGGCACCGTGCGGAGGGGGAGCAGCGCGGGACGCGGGGACGGACAGCCGAGCAACACGGGCTAGGAGGCCCTCCTCATGAACTCTCCCGGACGTGACCACCACGACGATTACCACGCGCTTCTGGCGCGGCAGGACGCGATGCGGCTGCGCCGGCAACTGCTCTCCCCGTCGTCACGGCCCGCGGCGCCGGGCGGGGGGCGCGGTCAGGGGGACCCCCGTGAGAGCTACGACGGCGCGGCCGACCAGCAGACGATCCGGCGGTACCTGCCGCTGGTGACGCCGTTCGACGAGCTGATCTCGCACCTCTACGACGCCCTGTTCGAGCGCCATCCCTCGCTCCGCAGGCTGTTCCCCGAGTCGATGGACTTCCAGCGGGCCCATCTGGAGCGGGCGTTCTGGTACCTCATCGACGAGCTGGACCGGCCGGACGAGGTGACGGCCTTCTGCCACCGCCTGGGCCGCGACCACCGCAAGCTCGGTGTGCGCCCGGCGCACTTCACCGCGTTCGAGGCCGCGCTGGCCGAGGCGCTGCGCCGCAGCGCCGGGCACCGGTGGACCCAGGAGCTGGAGGGGGCCTGGCTGCGGATGGTGCGGTTCGCCGTCACCGCCATGGTCGAGGGCGCGGAGCAGGCGATCAACGAACCCCCGTACTGGAACGCCACGGTGACCGCCCATCAGCTGCGGCGCCCGGACCTCGCGGTGCTGCGGGTGCGGACCGCGGAGCCGTACGTCTACCGGGCCGGCCAGTACACGCACGTCCAGTCGCCGCTGCTGTCGCACGCCTGGCGGCCGTACTCGCTCGCCACCGCGCCGCTGCCGGACGGGGAGCTGGAGTTCCATGTGCGGGCCACGGGGCCCGGCGGGGTGAGCGAGGCGCTGGTGGCCCGTACCCGGGTCGGGGACACCCTGCGGCTGGGGCCCGCGCGGGGCGCGATGCCGCTGGAGGACGACCCGGGGCGGGACGTGCTGCTGGTCGCCGGCGGTACGGGCTGGGCCACGGCCAAGTCGCTGGTCCAGGGGCTCGCGACGCGTCATGTTCCGGGACGGACCGTGCATCTGTTCCTCGGCGCCCGTTCCTCCGAGGAGCTGTACGACGCGGACGCCGTGGCGCGGTTGCAGAACCGCTGCCCGTGGCTGCGGGTGGTCCCCGTGGTCGGCGGGTCCCGTGACGCGTCCGGGGACGGTCCGCTGGCCGAGGCGGTGGCCGCGTACGGCGACTGGTCCGGGCATGTGGTCCGGGTCAGTGGTCCGCCCGCGATGGTCGCGGGGACGGTGCGGCGGCTGGCCCGCCTGGGCGTGCCCGCGGAGCTGGTGCGCCACGACCCGGCGACGGCGGGGGCCCCGGCGTCCCGGCCCGACGCCCCGGGCAGCGGTGGCGCGGGCTCCTCGACGCTCGGCGAGGTACGGCCCCCGGCCACCCACTACCCGGGGTCCCCTGCCGCCCCGTCCGACTCGTACGCTGACCATCCGTGGGACAGCGGCAGCCGGTCGAAGGCTTCGTGACCGCCCGCCTCCTTTCCCGACCGGACGCCGACGGAGCATCTGACATGTCTGCACAGCCCTCCCCTGCCAGCCGGCCCGCCCTGCGGGTCTTCATCCTCGACGACCACGAGGTGGTCCGCCGGGGGGTCCGTGACCTCCTCGAAGCCGAACCGGACATCGTCGTCGCCGGTGAGGCGTCCACCGCCCGCCAGGCCCTCGACCGGGTGCCGGCGATCCGTCCCGACGTCGCGGTCCTGGACGTCCGGCTCGGCGAGCACGCGGGGGGAGGCGACCACGAGGGCGTCGAGGTGTGCCGGGAGCTGCGGGCGAGGATGCCCGGCCTGCCCTGTCTGATGCTGACGTCGTTCGACGACGACGAGGCGCTGTTCGACGCGATCATGGCGGGCGCGGCCGGCTATGTCCTCAAGCAGATCGGCGGCTCGGACCTGGTGTCCGCGGTCCGCACGGTGGCGACCGGCCAGTCGATGCTGGACCCGCGGATGGCGTCCCGGGTGATGGAGCGGCTGCGCGATCCGCACGAGGAGCCCGACACGGCGGGAGAGGCGCCCGAGCTGGCGCGGCTGTCCCCCCGGGAGCGGGAGATCCTCGACCTGATCGGCGAGGGGCTGACGAACCGCCAGATAGCCGAGCGGCTGTTCCTGGCGGAGAAGACGGTCAAGAACCGGGTGTCGTCCATCCTGTCCAAGCTGGGCGTCGGCCGCCGCATCCAGGCCGCGATGCTCGTCGAACGGCAGCGGGAGCAGCGGGGCTAGGGTCTGCCGTCACCCCCGTGGTCCGCCCGGAGGGCGGGCCTCGCGGCGTCCGGTGCGTGCGTGCCGGGCGTCGCGAGGCAGCCGGGGCTTTCACCACAGGCCCAGGGGCCCGCCCGTCCGGCGCCCGCTGCCGCGAGGCGCCGGACATCACGGCCGGGGCGTACGGGTACAGGCCCCGGGCCGCTTCTCTCCCCGGTTCCTCCGGGCTACTTGCCTTCCCTGGGCAGCGGGACCCGCCACACGATCCGGGTGCCGCCCGTCTCGGGGGCCTCCACGGCCAGGTCCCCGCCGTACTGCGCGGCGCGGGAGCGCATGTTGGACAGGCCGCCGATGTGCCCGCGGTCGGACCCTGCCATGCCGACCCCGTCGTCCTCGACGGTCAGCGCGAGCCGGTCGCCGGTCTCCGAGGCGGTGAGGGTGACGTCCACGCGTCGTGCGCGGGCGTGGCGTGCGGCGTTGCTGAGGGCCTCCGCGGCCACCGCGAGGACGTGGTCGGCGAGTTCGCCGGGGACCCCGGCGTCGACGGGGCCCTCGATCCGCAGTGACGGTGTACGCCCCAGGGCCCGGCCGGCCTCCTGAACGGTCTCGTGCAGCCGGCGGCGGAGGCCGGGGCCGGAGCGGGTGCCGTCGGCGGAGCGCAGGCCGAAGATCGTCGAGCGGATGATCTTGATGGTGGTGTCGAGGTCGTTCACCGCGCGCGAGACGCGTTCGACGGCGTCCGGGCGCTCGATGAGACGGGTGGCGCTCTGGAGCGTCATGCCGGTGGCGAACAGCCGCTGGATCGCCAGGTCGTGCAGATCGCGGGCGATGCGGTCGCGGTCGTGGAGAACGGCCAGTTCCTCGCTCTCGGCGCGGCGCTGGGCGAGTTCCAGGGCGATGGCGGCCTGGTCGGCGAAGCCCGAGATGGCGCTCACCTCGCTGGCGTCGAAGGCCCGGCGGCCGGGGCGGCGGCTCAGGCACAGCGCGCCGCGTGCGGAGACACCGGCGGAGAACGGGACGGCCACGGTGGGCCCGAAGTCCGCTCCGTCGTCCCCGCCGAGGGGATGCTCCGGGAACTCGGTGCCCAGTTCGGCGGTGGCGACGGGTTCCCCGGTGCCCGCCGCGCGGCCGGCCAGTGAGCCCTGGAGGGAGACGGTCCGGCCCTGCACGCGGTCCGCGTCACCGCCGTGGGCGGCGTCCACCACCAGGCGGCCGGAGTCGGACCCGCCGTCCGGCAGCAGGACGATGGCGAGGTCGGCGTCCGCGGCCTCCGCGGCGCGGCGGGCGATGAGGTCGAGGACCTCGCGTGCCTCGGTCCCGGCGAGCAGGCTGCGGGTGATCTCGCCGAGGGCTTCGAGCCAGCGCTCGCGCAGCCGGCTCTCGTAGTACATCCGGGCGTTGTCGATGGCGACGCCCGCGGCGATGGACAGGGTGGTGAGCACGGCCTCGTCGTCGGCGTCGAAGCCGTGGCCGCCGCGCTTCTCGGTGAGGTAGAGGTTGCCGAACACCTCGTCGCGAACCCGGACCGGGACGCCGAGGAAGGTGCGCATCGGCGGGTGGTGCTCGGGGAATCCGTAGCTGCGCGGGTGGCTGTTGAGGTCGGTCAGGCGCAGCGGTACGGGGTGGTGGATGAGTTCCCCGAGGATGCCGCGGCCGCAGGGGGTGCGGCCGATCTTCTCGATGAGGTCGTCGGCCATGCCGACCGGCAGGAACTGGGAGAGCCGCTGTCCGTCGCCGACCACGCCCAGCGCCCCGTACTCGGCGCCGGTGAGTTCGACCGCGGCCTCCACGATGCCCCGCAGGACCTGGGGGAGTTCCAGTCCGCGGCCGACGTTCATCACGGCGGCGAGGAGGCTGTGCATCCGTTCGGGTACGTCGAGCCGCGGCCACGCGGAGGCCGTATGCGGTGGTGTGTCGGGCATTCCTGCTGCTTCCTGGGCCGATCGGTCCTCAGCAGCGTACGGCACGGGCGTCCGCCCTGATCAGGCGCCCGTCCCCGACGAGCGGCCCGGGCCGATCGGACATGGTGGCACAGGACCTTGGGCCCGGCGCGCCACCGGCAGGCGGGTCTGTTCGGCCCTATCCGCCACCGGTACCCCCTCGCCGATCATGAGGCGCTGGCCGGGAAGGCCACGATCCCGCTCATCGCAGTCCGGAGACTTCCCGGTCCGTCATCGACGTACACATGGGAGGTCACCGTCCGGTGGACGAGGTACAGACACAACACCCGGGAAGCGGCGCGCCACGGTCCGCGTCTCCCGTGGTCCGCGAGACGGCGGCCCGGAGCAGCCGGCCGTCCTGGACGGACTGGCTGACCACCACGGATCACAAGCAGATCGGCACGCTCTACCTGGTCACCTCGCTCGTTTTCTTCGTCCTCGGCGGCGTCCTGGCGCTGCTGATGCGTGCCGAGCTGGCCCGTCCCGGCATGCAGATCATGTCGAACGAGCAGTTCAACCAGGCGTTCACGATGCACGGCTCGATCATGCTGCTGATGTTCGCGATGCCGCTGTTCACGGGCTTCGCCAACTGGATCATGCCGTTGCAGATCGGGGCACCCGATGTGGCGTTCCCTCGACTGAATATGCTCGCCTTTTGGCTGTTTCTGTTCGGTTCGCTGATCGCCGCCTGCGGGTTCCTCACCCCGCAGGGCGCCCCCGACTTCGGCTGGTTCCTCTACGCGCCGCTCTCGGACGCCGTCCACACCCCCGGCGTGGGCGCCGACATGTGGATCATGGGCGTGGCACTGTCCGGCTTCGGCAGCATCCTGGGCGCGGTCAACTTCATCACCACGATCATCTGCATGCGCGCCCCCGGCCTGACCATGTTCCGCATGCCGATCTTCACCTGGAACGTGCTGCTGACCAGCCTGCTGGTTCTGATGGTCTTCCCGGTACTGGCCGCCGCGCTGTTCGGCCTGGAGTGCGACCGCAGGTTCGGCAGCCACATCTTCGACGCGGCCAACGGCGGCGCCCTGCTGTGGCAGCACCTGTTCTGGTTCTTCGGCCACCCCGAGGTCTACATCCTCGCGCTGCCGTTCTTCGGCATCATCTCCGAGGTCATCCCGGTCTTCTCCCGGAAGCCGATGTTCGGTTACATCGGCCTGATCGCGGCGACGATCTCCATCGCCGGCCTCTCGGTGACGGTGTGGGCGCACCACATGTACGTCACCGGCGGTGTGCTGCTGCCGTTCTTCTCCTTCATGACGTTCCTCATCGCCGTCCCGACCGGCGTGAAGTTCTTCAACTGGATCGGCACGATGTGGAAGGGCTCCCTCTCGTTCGAGACGCCGATGCTCTGGGCCGTCGGCTTCCTGATCACCTTCGTCTTCGGTGGTCTGACCGGCGTCATCCTCGCCTCGCCGCCGCTCGACTTCCACGTCTCCGACTCGTACTTCGTGGTGGCGCACTTCCACTACACGCTGTTCGGCACCGTGGTCTACGCGATGTTCGCCGGATTCCACTTCTGGTGGCCGAAGTTCACCGGCAAGATGCTCGACGAACGACTCGGCAAGATCACGTTCTGGACGCTGACGGCGGGCTTCCACCTGACCTTCCTCGTCCAGCACTGGCTCGGCACCGAGGGCATGCCCCGCCGCTACGCCGACTACCTCGCCGCCGACGGCTTCACCACCCTCAACACCCTGTCCACCATCGGCTCGTTCCTGCTCGGCCTGTCGTTCCTGCCGTTCTTCTACAACATCTGGAAGACCGCGAAGTACGGCAAGAAGATCGAGGTCGAC
>NZ_JCANQV010000142.1:0-15086 GCF_059553635.1 Candidatus Streptomyces philanthi | reverse complement strand
CGCCGAACGCCATGGCGCCGCCGCCGTCCTCCTCGGCCACACCCGCGACGACCAGGCGGAAACCGTGCTCCTCGGCCTCGCCCGGGGCTCCGGCACCCGCTCCCTGTCCGGGATGGCCAAGGCCACCGGCCCCGGCGGCCGCTACCGCCGCCCGTTCCTGGACATCGACCGCCACACCGTCCGCAAGGCGTGCCTGGTCCAGCATCTGCCCGTCTGGGACGACCCGCACAACACCGATCCCGCCTACACCCGCTCCCGGCTGCGCCACGACGGGCTGCCCGCCCTGGAGAAGGCCCTGGGCAAGGGCGTCGTCGAGGCCCTCGCGCGCACCGCCCAGCTCTCCCGTGACGACGCCGACGCGCTCGACGGCTGGGCCGCCGACGCGGAGGCCGGGGTCCGCGACGAGACCGGCTCGCTCGACGTCGCCGGGCTCTACGCGCTGCCCGCCGCGGTCCGCCGCCGGGTGCTCCGCCGGGCCGCCGTCGCGGCCGGTTCCCCGCCCGGTTCGCTCTTCGCCCGCCACATCGAAGAGGTCGACCGTTTGATCACCGCCTGGCGGGGCCAGGGCGCCATCAACCTCCCCGGGCGCGTGGGTGTCCGGCGGCAGGGTGGCAGACTTGTCCTCCGGCAGGGGTGAGCCGCGCGGCGCGGCCCCGCATCCGCAGTCGTACGACTGACGCGAACACCGAACCGAGCGAGAGTGGCACGGGTGGACGACAAGGACATGGGTTCCGACCTTCAGGCGGTACTCATCAGCAAGGAAGAGCTCGACGCGAAGCTGGCCGAGCTGGCGGCGAAGATCGACGCGGAGTACGCGGGCAAGGACCTGCTCATCGTCGGTGTCCTCAAGGGTGCCGTCATGGTCATGGCGGACCTGGCGCGTGCGCTGTCCACCCCCGTCACCATGGACTGGATGGCCGTGTCGTCGTACGGCGCGGGCACCCAGTCCTCCGGTGTCGTGCGCATCCTCAAGGACCTCGACACCGACATCAAGGGCCGGCACGTCCTGATCGTCGAGGACATCATCGACTCCGGGCTGACGCTGTCGTGGCTGCTGTCCAACCTCGGCTCGCGCGAGCCGGCCTCCCTGGAGGTCTGCACGATGCTGCGCAAGCCCGAGGCCGCGAAGGTCGACATCGACGTGAAGTGGATCGGCTTCGACATCCCCAACGAGTTCGTCGTCGGCTACGGGCTGGACTTCGCGGAGAAGTACCGCAATCTGCCGTTCGTGGGCACGCTCGCACCGCACGTCTACGGCGGCTGACGCGCCCGGTCCGCGGCCGGTCGTCACGGCCGGCCGCGGGTGGCGGCGGTGCGCGCGGCGCGGCGGGAACCTCACGGGTCCGTCCGCCGTTGAAGCAGGGAAGGACGGAATCCGAGGCCCCCGTGTTCACCGCGGGCAGCCGCGCCGGGTGACAATGCTGGGGTACCGTCCGAAGGCGGCTCTTTTCTCGGGCCAGAAATACACCGTACGCACGACCAGCCCCCGGAGGGCGTTGTGCCTCACTGTGGCAGGAGGGACGGGGTCTCGTAGGCCCCGTATGGATGGACGTGAAGCGATACTTCCGTGGGCCGGTCATGTGGATCGTGCTGGCCGTCCTCGCCGTGGTCGTGTTGATGCAGGTCGTCGGCTCGTCCGGCGGCTTCAAGACGGTGGACACCGGTCAGGTCGTCAAGGCGATCGCTGACAACAAGGTGAAGTCCGCCGAGCTGACGACCGGCGACGAGAACAAGATCAAGGTCGAACTTTCCGGCGACAACAAGATCGCCGGCTCCAACAAGATCCAGGCCAGCTACATCGGCGACCAGGGCGTCGACCTGGCCAAGAACCTGCAGGCCAAGTACCAGACCGGCGAGATCAAGGACGGCTACACGGTCTCCCCGTCGAAGCAGAACCCGTTCGTCAGTGTTCTGCTCTCGCTGCTGCCCTTCGTCCTCATCGTCGTCGTCTTCCTGTTCCTGATGAACCAGATGCAGGGCGGCGGCTCCCGGGTGATGAACTTCGGGAAGTCGAAGGCGAAGCTGATCACCAAGGACACCCCCAAGACGACGTTCGCCGACGTCGCGGGGTCCGACGAGGCCGTCGAGGAGCTCCAGGAGATCAAGGAGTTCCTCCAGGAACCGGCCAAGTTCCAGGCGGTCGGAGCCAAGATCCCCAAGGGCGTGCTGCTGTACGGCCCGCCCGGAACGGGCAAGACGCTGCTCGCGCGCGCCGTCGCGGGCGAGGCCGGCGTGCCGTTCTACTCGATCTCCGGCTCGGACTTCGTCGAGATGTTCGTCGGTGTCGGTGCCTCCCGGGTCCGTGATCTCTTCGAGCAGGCCAAGGCGAACGCCCCGGCGATCGTCTTCGTCGACGAGATCGACGCCGTCGGCCGGCACCGCGGCGCGGGCCTCGGCGGCGGCCACGACGAGCGCGAGCAGACCCTCAACCAGCTCCTCGTCGAGATGGACGGCTTCGACGTCAAGGGCGGCGTCATCCTGATCGCCGCCACCAACCGGCCGGACATCCTCGACCCGGCGCTGCTGCGTCCGGGCCGCTTCGACCGGCAGATCGCCGTCGACCGCCCCGACATGCAGGGCCGTCTGGAAATCCTCAAGGTGCACCAGAAGGGCAAGCCGGTCGCCGCGGACGTCGACCTCTCGGCCGTCGCCAAGCGCACCCCCGGCTTCACCGGCGCCGATCTGTCGAACGTGCTGAACGAGGCGGCGCTGCTGACCGCCCGCAGCGACGCCAAGCTGATCGACAACAAGTCCCTGGACGAGGCGATCGACCGCGTCGTGGCCGGCCCGCAGAAGCGGACCCGGATCATGTCCGACAAGGAGAAGAAGATCACCGCGTACCACGAGGGCGGACACGCCCTGGTCGCGGCGGCCTCCCCGAACTCCGACCCGGTGCACAAGGTCACGATCCTCTCCCGCGGCCGGGCCCTGGGCTACACCATGGTCCTGCCCGACGAGGACAAGTACTCCACCACGCGCAACGAGATGCTCGACCAGCTCGCCTACATGATGGGCGGCCGCGCGGCCGAGGAACTGGTCTTCCACGACCCGACCACGGGCGCCGCGAACGACATCGAGAAGGCCACCGCCACGGCCCGCGCGATGGTCACCCAGTACGGCATGACCGAACGCCTGGGCGCCATCAAGTTCGGCACGGACAACTCCGAGCCGTTCCTGGGCCGCGAGATGGGCCACCAGCGCGACTACTCCGAAGAGGTCGCCGCGCTGGTCGACGAAGAGGTCAAGAAGCTCATCGAGACCGCGCACAACGAGGCGTGGGAGATCCTGGTCGAGAACCGCGACGTCCTCGACAACCTGGTCCTGGCCCTCCTGGAGAAGGAGACGCTCGGCAAGGAGGAGATCGCCGAGATCTTCAAGCACATCGTCAAGCGCCCGGCCCGCCCGGCGTGGACCGGTTCCTCGCGCCGTACGCCCTCGACCCGTCCGCCGGTGCTCTCCCCCCGGGAGCTGTCCTCGGCCAACGGCTCGGTGCCGACGACCGTCTCCACGGAGAAGGCGGAGGCCCCGGAGGACACCCACCGCGAGAGCTGAGCACCACCGGGGCGCGAGGGCCCCGGAATGAATGCCGCGCTCACCAGGTTCTAGCCTGGGAGCGCGGCATTCCGCGTATATCGGTGCGGGCGCAGAAGGAACGAGGCTTACATGACCGACCCTGTGACGCTGGACGTCGACGGTGCCATCGGCCCGTTCGACGAGAAACGCGCCGAGAACGCCGTCCGCGAGCTGCTCATCGCGGTCGGTGAGGACCCGGACCGCGAGGGGCTGCTGGAGACCCCGGCGCGGGTGGCGCGGGCGTACAAGGAGATCCTGTCCGGTCTGCGGCAGAAGCCGGAGGACGTGCTGACCACGACCTTCGACCTCGGGCACGACGAGATGGTCCTGGTCAAGGACATCGAGATCGTCTCGCTGTGCGAGCACCACCTGCTGCCGTTCCACGGGGTGGCCCATGTCGGCTACATCCCGGCCGAGAGCGGAAAGATCACCGGGCTGTCCAAGCTCGCCCGCCTCGTCGAGGTCTACGCCCGCCGGCCCCAGGTGCAGGAGCGGCTGACCACCCAGGTCGCCGACTCGCTGATGCGCATCCTGGAGGCCCGGGGCGCCATCGTGGTGGTCGAGGCCGAGCACATGTGCATGTCGGTGCGCGGCATACGCAAGCCCGGCGCCAAGACCACGACCTCGGCCGTCCGGGGGCAGCTGCGCGACGCCTCGACCCGTGCCGAGGCCATGAGCCTGATCCTGGCCCGCTGACAGGACGGGCGGGGCCGGGCGGTGGGGGCCCGGCCCTGCCCCGTCAGCCGGTCTTCAGGTGGCCGGCCAGCCACTCCAGCGAGGCCGGGATCTCCCGGCGCCAGGTGTTGAAGTTGTGGCCGCCGCTGTCGAGGATGATCGACGCGACGCGCGACGGGGACTTCGTCTGCCGGATGAACCGCAGGGTGTCCTTGTAGTTGCTCTCGCCCTGCTTGCTGCTGGTGACCAGCAGGTTCACCTTGGGGGCCGCCAGGTGCCGCTGGCGCCACAGCAGGTTGTTCTCCCGCTCCAGCTGCGCGCTGCCGCCGAAGAGGTCGCCGGTGGTGGCGTCGATCGGGGCCTTGTAGCTGCCGGAGAGGGCGACGGCGGTGGAGAACGCGCCGGGGTGGCGCATGGTCATCTTGAGCGCGCAGTAGCCGCCGGTGGAGTCGCCGATGACGCCCCAGCTCTTGGCCTCCGGGCCGACGCGGTAGTGCTTGGCGACCTCCCGGCGCAGGTCCTTGGTGAAGAACGTCTCGGTCTGCGGGCCGTCCGGGACGTCCATGCACTCGGTGTCCCGGGGCGGGGCGACGGTGGGCCGCATCATCACCAGGACCGTCGGCTGCATCTTGCCGTCCTTGAGCAGCGCGTGCTGGGTCTGCGGGAAGTGCAGCTTCTTGTAGAGCGCCTCGGCGGTGCCGGGGTAGCCGGTGAGGACGACGGACGCGGGGAACGCGGTGTGCGCGTACTTCTTGTGGAAGTACTGGGGCGGGAGGTACACGAAGGCCGGGCTGGAGATGCCGGACTTCTCGCCGTGCACCACGATCTTGTCGATCCGCCCGGCGAGCGAGGGACGGGAGCCGTGGGGGACGCTGACCCGCTCGGTGCCGAGCATCTGGAGCCGGGTCCCGTTGGGGCCGCTCTTGTAGTTCGTGACCACGCCGGGCTGCTGTTCCTGACCGAAGAGGTCGGCCCAGGAGGCGTAGAACCCGAACGAGTTGTTCGCGAACAGGCCGACCGCGGCGAACAGCGATATCTGCGTCGCCAGCAGCAGTCCGACCCGGCCGGCCACCGAGCGCCAGTCCTTCCGCGACAGCCGCGGCCACAGCCAGATCGTCAGGACGAACAGTGCCACTGCCAGGACGACGGCGAGAAGCAGCACCTTCTTGCTGGTGAGACCCATGACGTGCTTTCTCCCGGGCGGCCGGCCCATCCGTGCCGCTGATGGAACCCCGAGCCCTGAAACGCCGTCATACAGAGCGCAAAAAGTCCAGATGCTGCGACAAGATTCGCACGTTCTCTCGACCGGGGCGACGGGAAAGTGATGTCTGACAGGCTAGATGGCGAAAAGTCGGAGATGGTTGCGTGGCGCACGCCACGCTGGCTCCGCGGCCCGCGGCCCGAGTCCGTCCCACGGTTCGTCGGCACCGCCGGCGTCCTCATCGGCCTGCTGAACCTCGCCTCCGGCATCTTCCCCCGCTTCCGGCACAGCCGGATGCACCACCTCGCCGAGGTCCTGCCGGGCGCGGTCAGCCCGCTGGCGGCCGCCGCCTCCCTCGTCGTCGGCATCCTGCTGCTCCTGCTCGCGCACGGCCTCAAGCGGCGCAAGCGCCGCGCCTGGGTCGCCGCCGTGACGCTGCTGCCCGTGGGCAGCGCGGCCCAGCTGCTGCACCGCCACTCCGTGGCCGGCGCGGTCCTGTCGCTGGCCCTCCTGGGATACCTGCTGTGGCACCGCAAGCAGTTCTCGGCCCTGCCCGACCCGCGCAGCCGCTGGAAGGCGCTGCTGAACGCCGTGGTGCTGGGCGGCGCGAGCTTCGGCCTCGGCCTGGTGATCGTCAACTCCCACCCGCACAAGATCGTGGGCTCGCCGTCGTCCTGGGAGCGCGCCCAGCACGTGCTGTGGGGCCTGTGCGGCTTCGAGGGCCCGGTCCGCTACACCCACCACGTCGACTACACCGTCGGCTACTCCCTCGGCGCGCTCGGCCTGCTCACCCTCGTCACCACCGCCTATCTCGCCTTCCGGCCCGAGCACCCGGCGGCCCGGCTGACCGAGGACGACGAGCGGCGGCTGCGCGAGCTGCTGGCCCGGCACGGCGGCCGCGACTCGCTCGGCTACTTCGCGCTGCGCCGTGACAAGGGCGTCGTCTTCTCACCGTCCGGCAAGGCCGCAGTCTGCTACCGCGTGGTCTCCGGGGTGATGCTCGCCAGCGGCGACCCGATCGGTGACGTCGAGGCGTGGCCCGGCGCGATCGAGCGCTTCATGGCCGAGGCCCGGGCGCACTCCTGGACGCCCGCGGTCACCGGGTGCAGTGAGACCGGCGGCCAGGTGTGGACCCGCGAGACCGGGATGGACGCGCTGGAACTCGGCGACGAGGCGATCGTGGACGTCGCCGACTTCACCCTCAGCGGCCGCGCGATGCGCAACGTCCGGCAGATGGTCAAGCGCATCGAGCGCAACGGCTACCACACCCGTGTACGCCGCGTCCGGGACCTGGAGCCCGAGGAGCTGGCACGGATACAGCGGGCCGCGAACGCCTGGCGGGACACCGACACCGAGCGCGGTTTCTCCATGGCCCTGGGCCGCATCGACGCGGTCGCCGACGGCGACGCGGTGATCGCCACCGCGCACCTGACGCCCGGCGAGGGCGAGGAACCCGGCCCGTACGGCGACCTGAAGGCGATGCAGCACTTCGTGCCCTGGGGCGACAACGGGATCTCCCTGGAGCTGATGCGCCGCGACCGCGGCGCCGACCCCGGCATGAACGAACTGCTGATCGTCGCCGCGCTCCAGGCCGCCCCCGACCTCGGCGTCAAGCAGGTCTCGCTGAACTTCGCGGTCTTCCGCTCCTCCCTGGAGCGCGGCGAGAAGCTGGGCGCGGGCCCCGTGATGCGGCTGTGGCGCGGCACGCTGGTCTTCCTCTCCCGCTGGTACCAGATCGAGTCGCTGTACAAGTTCAACGACAAGTTCCGGCCCCGTTGGGAGCCCCGTTTCGTGGTCTTCCGCAACAGCCGCGACCTCCCGCGGATCGGGCTCGCCACGCTCCAGGCCGAGGGCTATCTGGAGCTGCCGCGCGTGCTGCGCCGCGGCAGGCGGGCCGAGCCGCAGCCGTGCGCGCACACCACCGCGCCGCTGCCGACGACCACCGACGAGGTCGGGCAGGCGGCCTGAGCGGCGGCCCTCGCACCGTGACCGGCCGCAATCCGGCCGGTCGGGCCACCGCCTAGGCTGGGGGCATGAGTACCTTGCGTGGCCGGGTGACGGGACTGCCGGAGTGGGACCGCTGTGCGGTGATGGGCGTCGTCAACGTCACGCCCGATTCGTTCTCCGACGGCGGCGAGTGGTTCGACACGGAGCTGGCGGTCAAGCACGGCCTGGACCTGGTGGCGCAGGGCGCCGACCTGGTGGACGTGGGCGGTGAGTCGACCCGGCCGGGCGCGGCGCGGGTGGACGAGGCGGAGGAGCTGCGCCGGGTCGTCCCCGTCGTGCGGGAGCTGGCCGCAGCGGGCGCGGTGGTGTCGGTCGACACGATGCGGGCCGCGGTCGCCGAGCGGGCCGTCGAGGCCGGGGCGCGCCTGGTCAACGACGTGAGCGCGGGGGCCGCTGACCCGGCGATGGTCCCGGTGGTCGCGGCGGCCGGGGTGCCGTTCGTGGTGATGCACTGGCGCGGCCGGTCCATCGACATGAACAACCGCGCCGTTTACACGGACGTCGTCACCGAGGTCGTGGACGAGCTGTCCCGCAGCATGGAACGCGCCGTTTCCGGCGGCATCGACCCGGAACGGACGGTGATCGACCCGGGCCTGGGCTTCGCCAAGAACGCCGGGCACGACCTGGCGCTGCTCGCCCGGCTGCCCCGGCTGCGCGCCCTGGGGCGCCCGCTGCTGGTGGCGGCATCCCGCAAACGGTTCCTGGGCAGGGTGCTGGCGGGCGGCGAAGGCGCCGCCCCGCCGCCGGCCCGGGAGCGGGACGCGGCGACGGCGGCGGTCTCGGCGATGGTGGCGCGAGAGGGGGCCTGGGCGGTGCGGGTGCACGAGGTCAGGGCGAGTGCGGACGCGGTGCGGGTGGCCCGCGCGGTGGAGCGCGCGGCGGCGGACGCGACGGGAGCGGTGTGAGCGGCTTGGGCCCCCGGACGGACATCGAACTGGTCGAGCAGGCGAACACGGCGCTGTACGAGACCATCGAGCGCGGCGACCACGAGGCGATGTCCCGGTTGTGGCTGGACGGCCAGGTCAGCGTGGTCCATCCGGGATGGCCGGTGCTGCGCGGCCGCGGGGAGGTGCTCCGCTCGTACGCGCTGATCATGGCGAACACGGAGTACATCCAGTTCTTCCTGACGGACGTCGAGATCGATGTCATGGGCGACACGGCGCTGGTGACCTGCACCGAGAACATCCTCAGCGGGGGGCCTGCGGAGGACGACGGCTCGGTGGGGCCGCTGATCGGCCAGCTGGTCGTGGCCACCAATGTCTTCCGGCGCACCGAGGACGGCTGGCGGGTGTGGTCGCACCACGGGTCACCCGTCCTGACCGAGAGCGACGACGAGGACGAGGACGAGGACGGCGCCGCCGGCACGGCGGGCGGTCTCTGAGCCGCGGCCCGTGGCGTCCGGAGGCCGTGGCGCGCGACGTCAGCGGGCCGCCGCGTGCGCACCCGTTCGAGCCAAGTGCGCACCGGGTAGGGGTGGGGTACGGGGACAGGGGTAAAAGGCGCGCGGACGCCCCGTGGCGGTCCGGCGCGGTGCCCGGCGCACATCAGGCTCGTCCGCGACCCCCGTGGGCGGGCGCTGTCGGTGCTCGCAGGTAGATTCGAGAGCGGACGGTGTACCGGTCGAGTGCCGGTACGTGGCCGGAATTCCGACGAACAGTGGCACCCGAGGTGTCAGTGGGATCAGTGGGAGTGATTGGTGTGGACCGTGTCGCGCTGCGTGGGCTGAAGGCCCGAGGGCACCACGGGGTGTTCCCCCGCGAACGCGAGGAAGGGCAGACGTTCCTCGTGGATCTGGTGCTGGGCCTGGACACCCGCCCGGCCGCGGCCACCGACGATCTCACCCGGACCGTGCACTACGGCATCGTGGCCGAGGAAGTCGTGGCCATCGTCGAGGGCGAGCCCGTCAACCTCATCGAGACCCTCGCCGAGCGGATCGCCGACCAGTGCCTCAAGCACGAGGGCGTACAGGAGGTGGAGGTGGTGGTGCACAAGCCGGACGCCCCGATCACCGTCCCCTTCGACGATGTGACCATCACCATCACCCGGAGTCGTGTATGACCAGCAGTGACCCGACCGTTCAGCCGGTGCCCGCCTCCGTGGTGGAACAGGTGGACGCCGCCGATGTGACGCTTTCCAACCCCAAACGCGCCGTGATCTCCCTCGGCAGCAATCTCGGCAACCGCCTGGAGACCCTCCAGGGCGCCGTGGACGCGCTGGAGGACACCCCCGGCGTACGGGTCAAGGCCGTCTCGCCCGTGTACGAGACCGAGCCGTGGGGCGTCGAGCCCGGCTCCCAGCCCGCGTACTTCAACGCCGTGGTGATGATCAAGACGACGCTGCCGCCGGACTCCCTGCTGGAGCGCGGGCACGCGATCGAGGAAGCCTTCGAACGGGTCCGCGACGAGCGCTGGGGCCCGCGCACCATCGACGTCGACATCCTCACCTACCAGGACGTGATCTCCGACGACCCGCGGCTGACCCTGCCGCACCCGCGCGCCCATGAGCGCGCCTTCGTCCTGGTGCCGTGGCACGACATCGACCCGGCCGCCGAGGTCCCGGGCCGCGGCCCGGTCACCGACCTGCTCGCGGCGGTCGGCAGCGAGGGCGTACGCCCCCGCGCCGATCTGGAACTGCGGTTGCCGGAGTAATCGTTAGGCTTGCGGATCGCGCCCCCGTGAACGCGCGGGAGGGCGCGACGAGGTCGCCGGGCCGGACGCGGGGCGACGGAAGACGGGACCGGACGGCGGCGAGGCCGTGAACGCACAAGGGGCGATGGCTCGGTGAAGCAGCTACACATCAAGGTGCTGGTGGGGCTGTTCCTGGCCGCCGGGGTGCTGGCCTGGGGCGGTGCCCGGCTGTGGGACTCCCTGGGCACCCTGCCGAGCGTGCCGCTGGCGGCCCCCGTCGTCCTGGCGCTGATCGCCGCCGTACTGGCCGCCACGGCCTTCTCGCTCCGCTCCCGGCTGCGCGCGCAGCGCGAGCGGCGGCCCGGTGCCAAGGGCGTCGACCCGCTGCTCGCCGCCCGCGCGGTGGTCTTCGGCCAGGCGAGCGCCCTGGTGGCGTCGCTGGTGGCCGGGGTGTACGGCGGCGCGGGCGTGTTCCTGCTGACCTCGGCGGGCGATGTCGCCCCCCGCCGGGAGCAGGCACTGCACGCCGGTCTCTCGGTGCTGGCGGGCGCCGCGGTGGTGGCCGCCGCGATCTTCCTGGAGCGCGTCTGCAAGCTCCCGGAGGACGGCGACGACAACGGCTCCGGGGCGGAGCGCGCCTGACCGCTCAGGTCTCCGGGACGGTGTCGAGCGCCACGTCCTCCCGCGCGATGTCGGCGGCGTCGGCCGCGGCCGAGCGGCGCAGCGCGTGGTGCAGCCGGGCCGGGGTCAGCACGCCCCGGTAGCGGCCGTCGTCGAGGACCGCGACCCAGCCCGCGTCGTGCCCCAGCATCACACCGAACGCCTCCTTCAGTGGTGCGCCCAGTGGCAGTGAGGCGTTCATGCGCCGCGCGTGGTCGCGCACGGCGCCGCCGCGCGCCGTACCGGACACCGGGTCCGTGAGCGCCGTCGCCGGAACCCAGCCGTACACCGCGTCCTCGGGACCGAGGACGACCGCCCAGGGGGCCTCCTCCCCGGCGAGCCGTGCGGCGGCCCGCTCGGCGGGGTCGTCGAGCCGGACGACCGGCGGCTGGTCGAGATCGCCCGCCTCCACCGGGGTGACGGAGAGCCGCCGCAGGCCCCGGTCCGCCCCCACGAACTCCGCGACGTACGGGGACGCGGGCGCGGCGAGGACACGGGTGGGGGTGTCGAACTGCTCGATGCGGCCGTGTCCGTAGACGGCGATGCGGTCCCCGAGGTGGATGGCCTCCTCGATGTCGTGGGTGACGAGGAGGACGGTCTTGCGGAGGGTGGTCTGGAGGTCGAGGAGGGTGGTGTGGAGGCGGGCGCGGGTGAGGGGGTCGACGGCGCCGAAGGGCTCGTCCATGAGGAGGACGGGCGGGTCGGCGGCGAGGGCGCGGGCGATGCCGACGCGCTGGCGTTGCCCGCCGGAGAGCTGGTGGGGGTAGCGGCGGCCGTGGTGGTCCGGGTCGAGGCCGACCATCCGGAGGAGTTCCGCGGCGCGGTCGCGGGCGGCGGCGCGGGGCCATCCGAGAAGGTGGGGGACGGTGGCCGTGTTGTCGAGGATGTTCTTGTGGGGGAAGAGTCCGACGTGCTGGATGACGTAGCCGATCCGGCGCCGTAGGGCGACGGGGTCGGTTTCGGCCGTGTTCTCGCCGGCGACGTGGATGGTGCCGCTGGTGGGCTCGATGAGGCGGTTGACCATCTTCATCGTGGTCGTCTTGCCGCAGCCCGAGGGGCCGACGAGCGTGACGAGTTCCCCTTCCGCCACCTCGAACGAGAGGTCGTCGACGGCGGTGGTGCCGTCGGCGTAGCGCTTGGTGACGTGCTCGAAGCGGATCATGGTCCCCCATTGTGGGCGGCGGGGCGTGAACGCGGTGTTGCGAGGACGTGGAGTCCGTGACGATCGAACGGTGGTCCGGTCCGATTGTCAGTGGTGGGGGATAGGGTCGCAGACAGTCACCGAAAAAGTGAGCGAATCGGCGGGGGAGGTGACGGCTGATGCGTGCGCTGCCGGCGATGCCGTCCGGGGCGGGACCGCCCCTGGCACAGGCGGGCGGACCGGGCTGTCTGGAGGCCAACGACTGGATCTGCGGCGACTACGTCCGCACCCGCGGCCATGAACTGCTGGCCGCGACCGTCCAGCACATCGGGATCACGGCGGCGTCCGTGGCCATCGGCCTGTTGGTCGCCTTCCCGCTGGCGCTCGTCGCCCGGCGCCGGCGTGCCGTGGCCGGCCCGGTCCTGGGCGTGACGACGGTGCTCTACACCGTCCCGTCGCTGGCCATGTTCGCGCTGCTGACCCCGGTGTTCGGCGTCTCGGCCTCGGTGGTCGTCACGGGCCTGGTGCTGTACTCGCTGACGATCCTGGTGCGCAACATCCTGGCCGGGCTCGCGGCCGTCCCCGAGGAGGTCCGCGAGGCGGCCCGCGGCATGGGCTACGGTCCCGCCCGCATGCTGTTCGGCGTCGAACTCCCCCTCGCCCTCCCCGCGCTGATAGCCGGGGTGCGGATGGCCACGGTCTCCACGATCGCCATGACCACGGTGGGCTCCGTGGTCGGCTACGGCGGACTCGGCAATCTCATCGCCAGTGGCATGGCGGGCTTCTTCAAGGCGGAGGTCCTCACGGCCTCGGTGCTGTGCGTCCTCCTCGCGCTCGCCGCCGACGTACTGCTGATGGGCCTTCAGCGGCTGCTGACGCCGTGGACGAGGACCGGCGGCCGCTCCAGGGCCCGGCGCGCGGCACGGGCGACGAAGGCGGTGGCCTGACCGGTGGACGTCCTCACGGGAGCCTGGCGGTGGCTGACGACCGCGGCGAACTGGTCCGGCGAGCAGGGCATCGGCCACCGCCTCACCGAACACATCCTGCTCAGCGGGGTGTGCCTGCTCCTCTCCTGCCTGCTGGCCCTGCCCCTGGCGCTCTGGCTCGGGCACCTCGGCAAGGGCGGCGCGCTGGCCGTCAACATCTCCAACATCGGCCGCGCGATACCGACGTTCGCCGTGCTGGTCCTGCTCACCCTCAGCCCCCTCGGCACCATGGGGGAGGCGCCCACCGTCGTCGCGCTGGTGCTGTTCGCGGTGCCCCCGCTGCTGACGAACGCGTATCTGGGCGTACGGGAGGCGGACCGCGCGGCGGTCGAGGCGGCCCGCGGGATGGGCATGTCGGGCCCGCAGATCCTGCTGCGCGTCGAGCTGCCCCTCGCCCACCCGCTGATCATGACCGGCATACGGTCGGCCGCGGTGCAGATCGTGGCGACGGCGACGCTGGCCGCCATGGCGGGCGGCGGCGGACTGGGCCGCGTCATCACGGCCGGCTTCGGCAACTACGACACCCCGCAGGTCGTCGCGGGCGCCGTGCTGGTGGCCGCGCTGGCCCTGGCCGTCGAAGGCGTGACGGTCCTGCTGGACCGGCTGAGCGACCCGATGCGGGGCCACCGGCGCCGGGAGCGGACGGGCGGAAGTGCCCGCGTGTCCCCATCGAACGAAACCGAAGGGCAAACCTCATGAGCAGCAGGTCCCGGGCGATACGCACCGCCCTTGTCGCCGGAACGGTGGTCGCGCTGACGGCCGGTCTGTCCGCGTGCGGCGGGCAGAGTCTGGAGGAGAAGGGCTCGCACAACGGAAAGGGCACGGGAGAGGAGATCGTCGTCGGCTCGGCCGGTTTCACCGAGTCGAAGGTGCTCGCCGAGATCTATTCCAAGATCATTAAGGAAGAGGGTTACCGGGTACGCGTACAGACCCTCGCCAATCGCGAGCTGTACGAACCGGCACTGGAGAAGGGACAGATCGATGTCGTCCCGGAATACGCCTCCACTCTCGCCGAATTCCTCAACGCGAAGAAGAACGGAACCGGCGCGAAGCCCGTCGCCTCCAGCGACATCGGCAAGACGGTGACCGCCCTGAAGGAGTTGGCGGCCCCGCGCGGCCTCAAGGTACTGCCTCCGGGTGAGGCCACGGACCAGAACGCCTTCGCGGTGACCCGGGAATTCGCCGCGCGGCACAAGCTGAAGACGCTCTCGGACCTCGGCGCGTCCGGGCAGAAGATCACCCTGGCGGCGGGCGAGGAGTGCGAGACCAGGCCGTTCTGCAGGCCGGGCCTGGAGAAGACCTACGGCATAGCCGTCACCGCCATCGATCCCAAGGGAGTCGGCACCCCGCAGGCCAAACAGGCCGTCAAGGACGGTACCGATCAGATGGTGCTGACCACGACCACGGACGCCACACTCGACAACTTCGGACTGGTCCTTCTCCAGGACGACAAGAAGCTGCAGAACGCCGACAATCTCCTGCCCGTGGTGAATGCCCGGACCGCCGGTGACAAGAAGATCGAGGCGGCACTCGGCAGGCTCACCCGTGTACTGACCACCAAGGACTTGATCAACTTGAACCGTCAGGTTGATGCGGAACGGCTCAAGCCCGAGGATGTCGCACAGTCATATCTGGAGTCGAAGGGGCTGCTGAAGAAGTAACCACCGTGAAACGGATTGGCGGGTGGTCGCCCATCACTCTCTCCCGCACGGTAAGTTTCTGGCCATGCCACGAGGACGCCACCGCCATTCACCACCCCTCCACCGGCTGCTTCCTCCCCTCTCGGTCGCCGGTACGTCGATCGCGTGCACCGCGGGCGCGTGGTTCGTCGGCGACGACCTGGTCCAGCGACTGCTCGCCACGGGGGCCACGGCCGCCGCGGTCACCGGCGCGGTGCTGCTGCGGACCTGGGACCGTACGGCCGGACGGCAGGTCGCCGAGCTGACCCGTTCCCGGGCCCAGGACGAGTGGCGGACCGAGGAGCGGATCGCCGAACTCGAATCGGATGTCGAGGAGTCCCGCGAGATCCGTGCCGCGCTGGACACCAAGCTGCGCTCCAAGCGCGCGGAACTGGCCCGGCTCCGCAGCGAACACGCGGAACTCCTGCGCCGCTACGCCACCGCCGAGACCGAGCGCGCCAGCGCCCTGGAGGGCCGCCGCCTCGCCATCGGGACGGGCACCCCGGCGCAGGGACTTCCCGCGCCCGGCGACCGCCC
>NZ_JCANQV010000141.1:0-15270 GCF_059553635.1 Candidatus Streptomyces philanthi | reverse complement strand
CCCGTGATAATCACGCGCCAAACCCACACCCGCGACATACAACTCACCCGCCACACCCACAGGCACCACACGCAACGCACCATCCAGCACAAACACCCGGGTATTGGTGAGAGGGGTGCCGATCGGCGGGATCTGGGTGCCGGTCAGGGGGGCGCTCATCGTCGCGCAGACGGTGGCCTCGGACGGGCCGTACGCGTTGATCATGCGGCGTCCCGCGGACCAGCGGCCGACCAGGTCGGGCGGGCATGCCTCGCCCGCGACGACGAGGGTCATGTCCGCCGGGAGGGCGTCGGTGGTCATGGTGCCGAGGGCCGCGGGCGGAATCGTGGCGTGGGTGACGCCGTGCCGTGCGATGACCTCGCTCAGGCCCTGGCCGGGCATCAGCCGTTCGGCCGCCGCCAGGACCACGGTGCCGCCGGCGAGCCATGCCGTGCACAGTTCGGAGACCGAGGCGTCGAAGCTCGGCGAGGCGAACTGGAGCACCCGGCTGCCGGCGTCGATGGCGAAGCGGTCGTTCTGCGCGGTGGCGAGGTTGCCCAGCCCGCGGTGGGAGACGACGACGCCCTTGGGGCGGCCGGTCGAGCCCGAGGTGTAGATCATGTACGCCGGGTGCGCCGGGTCGAGGGCATGGGTCCGCTCGGCGTCGGTCAGGTCGCCGCCGTCGGCCGCGGCGAGTGCCTGGCGGGTGCCGGGCGCGTCGATGACGAGGCGCGGGAGGTCCGGGCCGCCGTCGACCGTGTCGAGGACGGGCAGCGACCGCTCGTCCGTGAGCAGGACCGCGGGCCGTGCGTCGTCCAGCATGTACCGGATGCGGTCGGCGGGGTAGGCCGTGTCGACGGGCAGGTAGGCCGCGCCGGACTTGAGGACGGCGAGCAGCGCCACAGTCAGCTCGGCCGACTTGGGCAGGGCGACGGCGACGAACCGCTCCGGGCCGACGCCCTGGGCCACGAGGAGGCGGGCCAGCTTGTTGGCGCGCCGGTTGAGTGCGGCGTAGCTGAGTCCGGTGTCGTCGGAGACGACGGCGAGGGCGTCGGGGGCGGTCGCGGCGCGTTCCTCGAAGAGGTGGGGCAGCGGCCGGTCGGGGACGGGCCGGGCCGTGTCGTTCCACTTCTCCAGCAGGAGTTCGCGGTCGGTTTCCGTGAGCAGGTCCACGGCGGCGATCTGCCGCAGCGGGTGGTGTGCCACCGTCTCGAAGAGGCGTACCAGGCGTGCGGCGAGGCTTTCCGCGGTGGCGCGGTCGTACAGCTCGGGCAGGTAGGTGAGCCGCAGCTGTATCCGTTCCCAGGGGAGGACGGCGAGGCTGAGGGCGTAGTGCGTCGCGTCGTGGCCTTCGACGCCGGTGACGGTGAGGCCGCCGCCGCTGAGCGCGTCCGGGTCGAAGGGGTAGTTCTCCAGCACCGTGATGGTGTCGAAGAGTTCGGTGTGTCCGGCCAGCCGGGTGACGTCCGCGAGGCCGAGGTGGTGGTGCGCGGTGAGCGCGGACTGCTGCTCCTGCACGCGTGCCAGCAGTCCGGCGAGGGTCTGGGCCGGGTCGAGGGTGACGCGTACGGGCAGGGTGTTGATGAACAGGCCGACCATCGACTCGGCGCCCGGCAGCTCCGGCGGGCGGCCGGCGACCGTGCCGCCGAACACCACGTCGTCCCGCCCGGTCAGCGAGCCGAGCAGCAGCGCCCAGGCGCCCTGGACGACGGTGCCCAGGGTCAGGCCGTGTGCGCGGGCGGTCTCGGTCAGGGCGGCGGTCAGGTCCTCGGAGAGGTCGACGGCGATCTGCTCGGGTGCGGCGCCGTGGCCGCTGGTGCGGCGGGGGCCGGCGAGGAGGGTGGGTTCGTCCAGCCCGCGCAGTGCCTCGTGCCAGGCGTCCTCGGCGGCGCCGCGGTCCTGCGCGGCGAGCCAGGCGAGGTAGTCCGCGTACGGGGTGACGCGGGGCAGTCCGGTGGCGTCGCCGTCCGCGCCGTAGAGGGTGAACAGTTCCTGGACGAGCAGGGGCATGGACCAGCCGTCGAGCAGGATGTGGTGGTTGGTGAGGGCGAGCAGGTGCCGGTCGTCGGCCAGGTCGACGAGGGTGAGGCCGATGAGGGGGCCCTCGGACGGGTCGAACCGCCGGGTGTGGTCCTCGGCCAGCAGGCGCCGGGCCTCGTCCTCGGCGTGCGGGAGGCCGGTGAGGTCGAGGTGCCGCCAGAGCGGGCGTACGCCCTCGCGGACGACCTGGACGGGGTGGGTGAGGCCGTCGCGGCGGAAGCTCGCCCGGAGGTTGGGGTGGCGGCGCAGCAGCGCGTCGCCCGCCGTCCGCAGCCGGTCCGGGTCCACGGCGCCGTGCAGGGCGAACACGAACTGGACGGTGTAGACGTCCTGTTCCCGCTCGTCGTAGAGCGAGTGGAAGAGGAGGCCCTCCTGGAGCGGGGAGAGCGGCAGGATGTCCTCGACGCGCGGGCCGTCGGCCTCCAGCAGGTCGATCTCGGACTGGCCGAGGTGGACGAGCGGGAAGTCCGACGGGGTGGCGCCGCCGGTGCCCGGCTCGCCGGCGAGGGCGGCGAGGGCGGTCAGGCGGTCCTGCCAGAGCGCGGTCAGCTCCTGGACGTCCGCCTCGGGCAGGACGCCGGGGGCCCAGCCGACGACGGCGACCAGGCGGGTGCCGTCGGGGCCGTCCTCGGCGAACGCGTTGACCTCCAGGGCGTGGGCGAGGGGCATCGACGGGTCGTCGCCGCCGTCCATGCCGCCGACCGGTGACCAGTCGGTGTCCTCGGAGCGGAGGCGGCCCAGGTAGTTGAAGGCGATCTCGGGGGCGGTGTGCCGGGCGAGTCCGGGGCCCGTGTGGGCGTCGAGGTGGCGGAGCAGGCCGTAGCCGGAGCCGTCGCCGGGGACGGACCGCAGCTGCTCCTTGACGCGCTTGACGACGTCGCCCGGGGTCCGGTCGTCGTGCGCCGTGCCGGGGTCCAGCCGGACGGGGTACATGCTGGTGAACCAGCCGACGGTCCGGGTGAGGTCCGCCCGGTCGGTGTCGCGGCCGTGGCCCTCGACGGTGAGCAGGACATCGGTGCGCTGCCGGCCGCGGCGGTGCCGCCAGGCGGCGACGGCGTCCGCGAAGGCGGCGAGCAGCACCTCGTCGGGCTTGGCGCGGAACGCGGCGGGCACCGGGCCGAGCAGGGGCTCGGTGTGTGCGGCGGGCAGGGTGACGCGCAGGGTCCGGGCGGTGCCCGCGAGGTCGGTGGCGGGGTCCAGGGGGCGGTGGCCGAGGGGCTCGGGGGCGCCCGCCAGCGTCTCGTGCCAGTACGGGAGTTCGGGGTGCCGCGCGCCGGAGGCGGCTTCCTCGGCGCGGGCGGCGGCCCAGCCGCGGAAGGAGGTGCCGACCGGGGCGAGTTCGGGCGTCCGGCCGTCGGCGGCCGCCTCGTACGCGGCCGCCAGGTCGGGCAGCAGGATGCGCCAGGAGACGCCGTCGACGGCCAGGTGGTGGACGACGAGGAGGAGCAGGCCGGGCCGTCCGGGGCCGGCGTCGAACCACACGGCGCGCAGCATCCGGCCGCTTTCGGGGTCCAGTTCGGCGGCGGCCCGGAGGCGGTGGCCGCGTACGGTCTTCTCGCGTGCCTCGTCCGTCAGGTCCGCGACGTCGACGCGCCGGAGCCGCGGCGCGGTCCGTGCGTCCCCGGCCGGGGCGATCTCCAGGCGCCACTGCGGGCCGCTGCTGTCGAGGACGGTGCGGAGCGCGTCGTGGTGGCCGGTCAGTGCGGCGAGGGCGGCCGTGAGGCGTTCCTCGGTGACACCGGCGGGGGTGCGGACGACCGTGGACTGGTGGTAACCGCCGATGGTGCCGCCGCGTTCGGCGAGCCACTGGGCCATGGGGAAGGGGGCCAGTTCGCCGGTGCCCTCGTCGGGACCCTCGGCCGCGTCGTCGGGGGCGCGTTCGGCGACGGCGGCGAGCGCGGCCACGGTGCGGTGCTGGAAGACGTCGCGGGTGGTGAGGACGAGTCCGGCCCGGCGGCAGCGGGAGACGAGCTGCATCGAGATGATGGAGTCGCCGCCGAGGTCGAAGAAGCCGTCGTCGATGCCGACGGCGGGCAGCCCGAGGAGTTCGGCGACGAGCGCGCAGAGCAGTTCCTCGTCGGCGGTGCGGGGCGCGCGGCTGTCGGCGGACACCGCGATCTCGGGGGCGGGCAGGGCCTTGGTGTCGAGTTTGCCGTTCGGGGTCAGCGGCAGCCGGCCGTCGAGGACGACGAAGGCGGCAGGCACCATGTGGTCGGGCAGTGAGGCGGCGGCGTGGGCGCGCAGCGCGGCGCTGTCCGGGGTGTGTCCGGCGGCGGGCACGAGGTAGGCGGTGAGCCGCTTGTCGCCGGGCTTGTCCTCGCGGACGACGGTCGCGACCTGGGCGATGCCGGGGTGGCCTTGGAGGACGGCGTCGATCTCGCCGAGTTCGATGCGGAAGCCGCGGATCTTGACCTGGTCGTCGGCGCGGCCGACGAAGTCGAGCTGCCCGTCGGCGGTCCAGCGGGCGATGTCGCCGGAGCGGTACATCCGGGAGCCGGGTGCCCCGAAGGGGTCGGCGACGAAGCGGAGCGCGTTCAGGCCGGGCCGGTTGAGGTAGCCGCGGGCCAGGCCCTCGCCGGCGACGTACATCTCACCGGGGACGCCGGGGGGAACGGGACGCAGCCGGTCGTCGAGCACATAGACACGCAGGTCGGGGATGGCGCGGCCGACGGTGCTGCCGGCGGCGCGCGCGGCGTGGCCGCGGTCCAGGGCGATGTGGGTGACGTGGACGGTGGTCTCGGTGATCCCGTACATGTTGACGAGGACGGGGGCGGTGTCCTCGTGCCGCGTGTACCAGTCCTCCAGGCGCCACAGGTCCAGTGCCTCGCCGCCGAAGACGACGGTGCGGAGGGCGAGGCGGCCGCCGAGGCCGGGGTTCTCCCGGTCGGCCTGCATGAGCTGGTAGAACGCCGACGGTGTCTGGTTGAGGACGGTGACGCGTTCCTCGACGAGCAGCCGCAGGAAGTCCTCGGGGGAACGGGAGACCGCGTGGGGGACGACGACGAGGGTGCCGCCGTGCAGCAGGGGCCCCCACAGTTCCCACACGGAGAAGTCGAAGGCGTAGGAGTGGAACATCGTCCACACGTCGCGCTCGTCGAAGCCGAACCAGTGCCGGGTGGAGCGGAAGAGGCGTACGACGTTGTGGTGCGGGATCACGACACCCTTGGGGCGGCCGGTGGAGCCCGAGGTGTAGATGACGTACGCGGGGGCGGCGGGCGTCAGCGGGGCCGTGCGGTCGGCGTCGGTGAGGTCGGCGGCCGGGTGGGCGGCGAGCGCGGAGCGGGTGTCCGGCGCGTCGAGCACCAGGACGGGGGTGTCGCCGAGTTCCACCCCCGTCAGGTCGACCTGGGAGGTGGTGACGACGAGGGCGGGGCGGGCGTCGGCGAGGGTGTAGGACAGCCGCTCGCGGGGGTAGTCCGGGTCCAGCGGCACATAGCCGGCGCCGGCCTTGACGACGGCGAGGAGGCCGGTGACCATCTCCGCCGAGCGGGGCAGGGCGAGGGCGACGAAGGTCTCGGGGCCGATGCCGCGGGCGGCGAGCAGGCGGGCGAGCCGGTTGGACGCGGCGGCGAGTCCGCCATAGGTCAGGCGGGTGCCGTCGTGGACGACGGCGGTGCCGTCCGGGGTGCGGGCGGCCTGCGCGTCGAAGAGTTCGGCCAGGTGGGCGGGGGTGCCGGGGCGGGTGGGGGCCGGTGCGGAGCTGGCCCATTCGCCGAGGACGCGGGAGCGTTCCGCGTCGTCGAGGAGGTCGATCCCGCCGATGGGCCGCTCGGGGTCGGCGGCGCCGAGGCGGCCGAGGAAGCGCAGGAACCGTTCCTGGTGGGCGGCCACCTCCTCGGCGGAGTACGCGTCGGGATTGGCGTCGAAGTCGACCTGGAGGCCGGCGCCGTCGGTGCGGTCGTACACGATGACGGAGAGGTCGTCGGCGGGGCCGATGGACAGGTTGCGCACGGTCGCGGGGTGGCCGCCGAACCGCAGGTCGTAGTCGAACATCATCACGTTGACCTGCGGGCCCACCAGGCGCTGTTCGCCGCCGAGCATCTTCAGGTCGCGGCGCATCCATTCGCAGCGGTACCGCTGGTGCTTGAGGACGGCGCGCATCTCGGCGTGGACCCGGCGGACGAGTTCGGTGAGCGTCAGGTCGGCGGTGGCGGCGACGCGCAGCGGCAGGACGTTGGAGACCATGCCGGGCACCCGGCGCAGGACGCGGCCGACGCGGGTGGTGACGGGCAGGCCGAGGACGATCTCCTCGGCGCCGGTCATCCGCTGGAGGTAGGCGGCGGTCGCGGCGGTGACGAAGGACGGCCACGGCACGCCGATGTCGGCGGCCCGGTCGCGCAGTGCCCGGGACTGGGCCGCCGGGAGGTGGGCGGTGCGGCGCACCAGGCCGCGCGCCGTGGACGGCGGGCGTGCGGAGAGGGAGGCGGGCTCGGGCAGGCCGGCGAGGCGCGCGTCCCAGAACTCGCGGTCCTTGGCGCACTGTTCGGAGTCCCGGTAGGCGGCCTCGGCGTCGAGGAGTGCGGTGAGGTCGCCCCAGGGGCACTCGGGCACCGTCCCGCCGGCGGTCAGCGCGCTGTAGACCTCGGCGACGCGTCCGGCGATCTGCGCCACGGTGTATCCGTCGACGAGGACGTGGTGGTAGCGGTGGAGCCAGAGCCAGTGGTCGTCGGCGGCCTTGAAGAGGGCGAAGAGGAACAGTCCGGCGTCCTGGTCGGCGGGGCGGGCCAGGTCGTCGCGCATCCACCGCTCGGCGGCGGCGACCGGGTCGTCCTCGGCGGAGACGTCGACGGTGTGCAGCGTCCAGTCCGGGTCACCGACGGTCATCAGGGCGCCGTCGGGACCGTCCTCCATGCGGACACGGAGCGTGGCGGCCTCCGCCACGACCTGGCGCAGGGCCCGTGCGAACACCTCGGCGTCGACCGGGCCGTGGATCTCCAGGTATTCGCCGGTGTTGTAGACGGTGTTCGCCGGGTCCAGCTGCTGAGCGAACCAGATTCCCGCCTGTGCCTCGGTGGGCGAAAAGCGATGTGTGCGCTCCTCAGGCATGTCGGTCCTCTCGGCATGTCGGTGACAGGTCACGTACCAGAAGACCACCCGTCGATCCCTTTTGGTGGGGTGAGTGCAGCTTCAGGCAATGCGTCGCGAGAGGGGCCGGAGCAGGTCGTTAGCCTCCCGGCATGCAACTCGACGACCTCGTCCCGCGATGGGACTTCAGGGAATGCCACAAACTGCGGGTCGGCGCGCCTCGCGAGGTCACTCTGCGCGCGGTCGAGGAGGTAACATGGGGTGACGTTCCGGTTTTCCGCGGGTTGATGTTCGCCCGGTCGTTCGGAACGTCGATGCCCACCGGAAGCCGGAAGATCATCGATGCTTTCCGGACCGGCGCCTATACGGAAGTCGCCCGTACCGGCAATGAGTTGGTGGTGGGCTCCATCACTCGCACGTCGAAGGACGCCGTCGGCGAACCCTATGTGGCGGTCGCGGGAAAGGAGTTCGCCGACTTCGACACCCCGGGCTACACCAAAATCGCCTACAACTTCCATTTCGCCGACGGCTGGTTGCGTACCGAGACCCGGGTCTTTTCCACCGACCGTACGGCGCACCGGAAATTCGCGCTCTACTGGGCCGCTATCCGGCTGCCCAGCGGATTCATCCGCCGGGAATGGCTCCATGCGATACGCCGCGCCGCCGAACGCCCGGCACCCGGTTCCGGGAGCGCGTGACGGTGCGTCCGACGGCCCGTGCGTGAGGTTCACCGAACCTTGCGCACGGGCCGTCGCCGTGTGTCTCAGCGTGCGGTCGCCGTCCGGAAGGCGCGGATCGCGGCGGGCACCAGGATCGCCATCAGCACCGCCAGGGTGATCAGCGCGAGGGGCAGCGGGTGCTGGGCGGGGAAGGAACCGGCCGTGGCGGCCGTCTCCACCTGGTTGCCCCACAGCTCGCGCATCGAGGCGACGACCGAGCTGACCGGGTTCCACTCCGCGACGGTCCGCAGCCAGCCGGGCAGTGTCCCCATCGGGACGAAGGCGTTCGACAGGAACGTCAGCGGCACGCTGATGAGGAAGGTCACCGATGTCACGGCCTCCGGGCTGCGCAGCGCGAGCCCGATGAGCGCGCCCAGCCAGGCCAGGACGTACCCGGCGGCGAGCAGCATCAGGAAGCCGCCGGCGATCTCCAGCGGACTGCCGTGCGTACGCCAGCCGATCAGCAGGCCCACCAGCGCCATGATGGTACAGGCGACCGCGTTGAGCAGCAGGTCGGCACTGGTGCGGCCGATGAGCACGGCGGACCGGGCGATGGGCATGGAGCGGAAGCGGTCGACGATTCCGCTCTTGAGGTCGGCGGCCACCCCGATCGCGGTGCTGCTGACACCGGAGAGCATGACCTGCATGAAGATGCCGGACATGATGTACTCGCGGTAGTTGCCGCCGGGCACCTTCATCGCGTTGCCGAAGAGGAAACCGAAGATCAGCACGATGACGATCGGCACGATCGTGACGCTGATGAGCTTGGTCGGCACCCTGGTGAGCTGGCGCAGCTGCCGCCAGGCCAGGGCCATGCTGTCGTTGATCAGGTGATTCATGCCGGGCCCACCGTTCCTGCCGCGGGAGTGGCCGACGGGGAGGCTCCGCTCCCGGTCAGTGTGAGGAATACGTCGTCCATCGAGGGGCGCCGTACGGCGAAGTCCTCGACCTGCGAACCCGTCGCCTCCAGTGCCCCGGCGGCGCGCGAGACGGCGCCCAGCACACCGCCCGTCAGCTCGACGCTGACACTGCGCCCGTCGGCCCCGAGGGCCGGCTTCTGCCCCAGCGCGCGGCCGAGGGCCTCGACGACGGCCGGTGCCTGCGCCGGGTCGCTCAGCGTCACGTGCAGCCGCTCGCCGCCGACCTTCCGCTTGAGTTCGTCGGCGGTGCCGTCGGCGATGACCGTGCCGCCGTCGACGACGGCGATACGGTCCGCCAACTGCTCGGCCTCCTCCAGGTACTGGGTGGTGAGGAGGACGGTGGTGCCGTCGGCGACCTGCTCGCGGATCATGTCCCACAGCGCGATCCGGCTGGTCGGGTCCAGGCCGGTGGTCGGCTCGTCCAGGAAGAGGACGGCGGGGCGCGGGATGAGGCTCGCCGCGAGGTCGAGGCGGCGGCGCATTCCACCGGAGTAGGTCATGCTGGCACGGTCGGCCGCGTCCTCCAGGTCGAAGCGCTGGAGCAGTTCGTCGGCCTTCTCCTTCGCCCCGCGCCGGCCGAGGTGGTAGAGGCGCCCGGCGAGCACGAGGTTCTCACGGCCGGTCAGCAGCGGGTCGACCGCCGCGTACTGGCCCGCGAGGCCGATGCGCCGGCGTACCTCGTTCGGATTCCGTACGAGGTCGTGGCCGGCCACCGTGGCCCGGCCCGAGTCCGGGGTCAGCAGGGTCGCGAGAATTCTGACGGTGGTGGTTTTCCCCGCCCCGTTGGGGCCCAGCAGACCGAGGACGGTACCGGCGGGAACGGAGAGCGAAACACCTCGCAGTGCTTCCACTTCGCCGTATCTCTTGCGGAGATCCTCCGCGTGAATGCCGTCGTCCATGCAATCCTCCTCGGAACGTGCCAGCGCCCGCACGACAAGCTCCGCGCAGTCTCACGGGTGCCACCACGCACCCACAATGGCCTCTGCAACTAACTGCATGCGCCGGCTTCCCTCCGCCTTCCCCGCCGCCCGTACGCCCGCTCCGCGGAACCGGCAGCGGCCGGCGGCCCGCGGCTTACGCACCCACCCCGTACTCCCCCGCTTCCCCGGGAATTCCCGTACCGTCCCCATGAGTCCGGCCGATGACGGTGATACGTTGTCCGCCACCGCGTCTTCCCTCGTCCGCGGCCCACCGCGCATTCCCCGCAGCGCATTCCGTGAGCGGCCGCCCGGGGAACACGAAATGACAGTCGCCGGCGCTCCGCGCAATGCCCCCGGCAGTTTCCTGCGACGGAATACCGGCCCGCCGAAAGCGCGCCCGGACGGCACGTACGCTCCGCCGCATGAAGGTCGCCCTCCTCGCCGTCGTCATTCCCTGCGGATTCGTTCTCGCCCTCGCGGGATTCTCCCTGGGCGCACGACGGCTTCTGGGGCTGCGGATAGGCGTTTTCCGCGCGCTGCTCACCGGCGGTGTCGGGGTGGCCGTCTCGCTGTGGATCAGTGCGCTGATGGGCGGGCGCGACCGGCAGTGGGGGCTGCTCACCGTGCAGATCGGCTGCACCCTGCTGGCGTCGATGCTCTTCCTCGCCCTCTCCGAGGTCATCGTCCCCAGCGGCGCGCTCTCCGGCGTCGTCCGCTGGCCGCGCGCCCTGCGCGACCGGCTGGCACGCACCCGCCGCTACGCGCGGCTCAGCGGCATCGTCGCCCGCCACGGTCTGTCCCCGTCCCTCCGCGGCCTGGTACGCCGGGGATTGACGGCCCCCGGCGGAACCCGCCTGACCGCCCTGTCGTTGCGCCTGGCGCTGGAGGAGGCCGGAGTGACGTTCGTCAAGCTCGGCCAGGTGCTCTCCACCCGTCACGACCTGCTGCCGCGCGACTACGTCGACGAACTGTCCCGCCTCCAGGACCAGGCCGCACCGGCGCCCTGGGAGGGCATAGAGCGGGTGCTGACCGAGGAGTTGGGCAAGCGGCCGGACGAGGTCTTCGCCGCGCTCGACCCCGAACCGCTGGCGGCGGGTTCGATCGCCCAGGTCCACCGGGCCCGTCTGCACTGCGGCCGGCAGGTGGTGGTCAAGGTGCAGCGACCGGGCAGCCGGGAACTCGTCGACCGTGACCTGGACATCCTGCTGCGCCTCGGCCGCAGGGTGGAGGAGCACACCGCCTGGGGGCGGACGGTCGGTGCCTCCGGGCTGGCCGCCGGTTTCGCGCGGTCGCTGCACGAGGAACTCGACTTCCGTATCGAGGCCCGCAACATCGCCGCCGTCACCGCGGCGTCGGACCGCTCCCGGGCGCCGTCCGTCGTCGTGCCGAAGGTCCATGACGCCCTCACCACCCGGCGGGTCCTCGTCCTCGACCTGTTGTCCGGCACCACGCTGGGCTCGGCGGGCGCGCGGATCGCCGAGCACGGCATGGACCCGTCCGAAGCGGCCCGGCAACTGCTCGCCTGCCTCCTCGACCAGATCATGACCACCGGTGTCTTCCACACCGACCCGCACCCCGGCAACATCATGCTCCTCGACGACGGCCGCCTCGGTCTCCTCGACTTCGGCTCCGTGGGACGCGTCGACCGGACCCTGCGCTCCGCGCTGCGCCGCTTCCTCCTCGCCGTCCACAGCAACGACCCGACCGCCCTGTGCGACGCCCTGCTGGAACTCGTCGACCGCCAGGACGTGGACGAACGGAGCCTGGAACGCGCCCTGGGCCGTTTCATGGCCCAGCACCTGGGCCCCGGCAGCCGCCCCGGCTCCGACATGTTCTCCGACTTCTTCCTGCTGGTGACCCGGCACGGGCTGACCGTTCCCCCGGAGATCGCGGCCACCTTCCGGGCTCTGGCCACCCTGGAGGGCTCCCTCGGCCGCCTCGACCCGGACTTCGACTTCCTCGCGGAGGCCCGGTCCTTCGCCGCCGACCGGCTCAGGAGGAAGCTGCGCCCGCAGGAGTTGGGGCGCTCGGCCGCCGAGGAGATCCTTGCCCTCGCGCCACTGCTGCGCCGCCTGCCGCGCCGGGTGGAGCGCGTCGCCGAGGCGCTGGAGCGGGGTCGGCTCCAGGTGAACGTCCGGCCCCTCGCCGACGCCGACGACCGCCGGTTCATCCGTACGCTGGTCCACCAGGTCCTGCTGGCCTTCCTCGCCGGCAGCACGGCCCTCGCCGGGGTGCTGCTCCTCGGCACACCGGGCTCCCCCCTCATCGGGCACTCCGTCGAACTCTTCGATGTCCTCGGCTATCACCTGCTCGTGGTGAGCAGCATGCTGACCGTGCGCACCCTGTTCTCCCTCCACAAGGCGCGGCGTTGAGGGAAAGCGGTACGGATACGGGCGCCGGGCCGATGCGGCCGACGCCCGTCTGCGCGGAATCCGGGAAGGATTACCGAAGAACGCTCCGCGCCGTGCTGCCGAGCCGGGAAGCGATGTCCTCGATGAGTTCGGGCTCGCGCTCGGCCAGGTAGAAATGACCGCCGGGAAGGACACGGAGGTCGAAGCCCTGGGGGGCGACATCGGACCAGCCGCGTACCGCGTCCTCGTTGACGTCCGGGTCGCTGTCGCCGAGATAGCCGACGACGGGGCAGCCGAGCGGGGCGCCCGTTCTCGCCGGGTACCGGGCGACGATCCCGAAATCGTTGCGGATCGCGGGAAGGATCAACTCCCGCAGGTCAGGGTTGTCGAGCAGGGCCGCGTCCGTGCCGCCCATCCGGCGGACCTCCGCCACGACCTCCTCGTCGTCCTGGTAGCCGCCGGGACGCGGCGTGAGCAGGTGCGGGGCCGCACGACCGGAAACCATCAGCAACGACGGTGTGGCACCGTACTGTTCCTGGAGCCGCAGCGCGATCTCGTACCCGAGCGAGGCGCCCATACTGTGCCCGAAAAGGGCGAGGGGCGCATCGAGAATGGGCACCAATTCCTTGCCGAGCGCGTCCGCGAGCGGTTCCATCGCGGTGATCAGCGGCTCGGCGATACGCTCCTGACGTCCCGGATAACGCGCCACCAGAACCTCGACGTCCGCTCCGAAGGCATTCCCCCAGTTCCGAAAGAAACTGGCGGAACCACCCGCGTGCGGAAGGCAGAGCAGCCGCGTACGGGGGCGGCCCGACACGGCATATCTGCGCAACCAGATGCTCTCGCCCATGGCCATGTGGTTTCGGACTCCTCGTCAGCGACTCTCGGCGCGTGCCAGAGGGCCGGCGCCGTCCCCGTACTCATCGAACCGGGCGCGGAGAGCGGCCGGCAATCCCTGTTTCAGGAAGCTGCGATTCCTGGCCGTCGAGGTGTTCCGGTGGCGGGGCGGTCGGTGTCGTCTCCGGGGCGTTGGCACCCGGTCCGTACGGTCAGCAGGGCTGCGGCACGGTCGCCGGTCGGTGTTCCGCTCGGGTGAGGAGGGCGATGGCGTGGCCGACGGTGTGGGCTCTCATCAGGTCCTCGGGGACGATCTGGATGCCGAGGGCGCGTTCGATGCGGGCGCCGATGGCGATCAGGTCCAGGCTGTCGATGCCGTGGTCGGCCCGGAGGTCGGCGTCGTCGGTGAGGGTGTCGGGCGTGGTGCCCAGGGCGTACGCGATGGTCGCGCGGACGGTGTCCGCCACGGCGGATCTGGTGATGCCCGGGGCGGTGGTGGATGCCTGTCGGGTCTCGGTCATGCGGTGCTCCGGGAGGTGGTTCGGGGCAGCCGGTGACTGCCGGTGGAGGTGGTGCACCGTCAGCAGTCGGTGGGGTGGGCCGCGCCGTTGAGGGTGGTGTCGGGGATGTCCAGGGCGCGGTCGGACCCGGTGCCGTGGGGTGGTCGGCGGGACGGAACCGACGGCCCTGGAGCGGACGCGTTGAGCTTGGCACCGCCCGATCTACGATCGATCAACCCTGCGTCAACGTGTGGTGACGCGCCCCGAGGGCGTCGAGGCGGGCGGCGGGTGCCACGGCCCGCGCCGGCGCTCCTCCGCGATCCCTCCGGGCCCGGTACGGGCCGACGGCAGCCACGTCGGGGAATTCGGCGGAATGGAGCCAAGAAAAGCCCTGGTGAACTCCGGCGCGGCGGAAATCACCGCACGGCACCGCCGGCTTCCCGGTACTCCCCCGCAACCGGTTTGTATACGGCACGCTGTCGCGCCACCGCCACCTCCGTGACCAAGTCTAAGGATTTCCCGACCCCCGGCGTGACATCAAAGGGAGGTGCGACCCATCGCGCCGCACACAGGCGTGCTCGCCGACCCCGCCTGCCACCGGTGAAAGGGAATCCATGGAATCCGCCCGACGGCCGATCCTCTTCGTCAGCCTTCCGGAGAGCGGTCTGATCAATCCGCTGCTCGTCCTGGCGGGTGAACTCTCGCGTCAGGGGGTGCAGGACCTCTGGTTCGCCTCCGACGAGCCGCGCCGCGACGATGTGAAGCGGATCGCGGAGGGCTCCCCGGTGGAGTTCGCCTCCCTGGGCGGGGTGGACACCGAGATGTCGGCCGTGACCTGGACCGACGAGATCTACCGCGAGGTCACGCAGTCCTCGCGCTTCAAGGCGCACCGCGCGGTCGTGCGGCACACGTACCGGCCCGACATCCAGGCGGAGAAGGCGCGTCGCCTCCAGGCCGTCGTCGACGAGGTCCGGCCGGCGTTGATGGTCGTCGACTGCATCAGCAGCTTCGGCGTCGACGTGGCCATCGCCCGGAACATTCCGTATGTGCTGAGTGTGCCGTTCCTGCCGAGCAATGTGCTGACGGCGCACACGCCCTTCTCCAAGAGCTACACCCCGCGCGGCTTCCCCGTTCCGCACACCGGGTTGCGGCGGCGGATGACGCCCGTGCAGCGCGTCACCAACGAGCTGTTCAAGCTGCGGACCTTCGCGATGTTCCTCAACCCGCGGATGAGCAAGGTGTTCGCGGACGACTCCCGGCGGCGCAAGGAGCTCGGGCTGCCGGCGCCCAGCATCATGGGCAGGATCGACCGCGCCGAGATGGTGCTGTGCAACTCCATCGCCGAGCTGGACTATCCCTTCGACATCCCGAAGAAGATGCGGCTGGTGGGCGCGATGGTGCCGCCGCTGCCGGAGGTGCCGGGCGAGCAGGACCTCTCGCGGTGGCTGGACGCCCAGTCCTCCGTGGTCTACATCGGGCTCGGGACGATCACCCGGCTGACGCGGGAGCAGGTCGCCTCCCTGGTGGAGGTGGCCCGCCGGCTGGAGGGCCGGCACCAGGTGCTGTGGAAGCTGCCCTCGGAACAGCAGCACCTCCTGCCGCCGGAGCAGACGCTGCCGGGGAACCTCCGTGTCGAGAACTGGGTCCCGTCCCAGATGGACGTCCTGGCCCACCCGAACGTGAAGGTGTTCTTCACCCACGGCGGCGGCAACGGCTTCAACGAGGGCATGTACTTCGGCAAGCCGCTGGTGATACGCCCCCTGTGGGTGGACTGCTACGACCAGGCCGTCCGTGGCGAGGACTTCGGTCTCAGCCTCACCCTCGACCGTCCCCGGACCATCGACGTCAACGATGTCGTCGACAAGCTCACCAGGGTCCTCAGCACCCCGTCGTTCCGTGAGCGGGCGGAGCGCCGGGCGGCGCTGATGCGTTCGGCGGGTGGCCGGGAGGCCGCGGCCGGCATGCTTCTGGCGCTGCCG
>NZ_JCANQV010000140.1:0-15273 GCF_059553635.1 Candidatus Streptomyces philanthi | reverse complement strand
GCGTTTCCCGGCTCCCGGACGGGCCGGATCAGTCGGTGATGGTCTGGCGCAGTCCCGGGATGTGGAGATTGCCGCCGAACTGCCCCGCCTGCACGATCTTCACCTTGGTGAAGTAGGCGAACGGCACATTGATCGGCGGCGGGTGCTCGGCGTCGAAGACGATGGGGATCAGCCCGAACAGATTGCCCTCAAGACGCTCGGTGTACATCGTCACCGTGCCGCCGCGGATCGTGGACGTCGAGCCCGGCGCGGCCTGGACGTGGTACGTCTTCCCCAGCGGTCCCGCCACGGTCTGGTGCAGGTCGCCGATGTCGACGCTGCCCGCGGTGAACTTCAGCGCCTGCTTGGTCCGCCCGTTCGGCATCGTCAGATTGACCACGCCCTTGTAGTCCAGTTCGCGCAGGGTCAGGGCGCTGGACTCCAGGTGCCAGGGCGTGTGGGGAACCGTGGCGGGGGGCTGCTCGTCCGTCCCCGCGGACTTCTTCTCCACGACGCAGGGGAACGGCTCGCGGCCCTCCGCGTCCTTGCCGGTGTCCTCGTCCGAGGCGGACGGCGAGGGAGTCGGCGACGCCGGGTCCGCGTCGCCCGCTTCGTCGTCCCGCGCGTCCCCGGCCGTGGGGGACGCGGTGTCCGCGGGCGGCGCGTCCTTCCCGGCGGACTTCCCGGCGGACGGTTCCGGGTCCGGGGCCCCCGGCGGCTCCGGGGTCTCCGGCGCGGCGGTGGGGGTATGCGTGGCGGACGGTGACGGGCCGGGCGTCGCGGTGGCCCCGTCCCGGGGCCGGAACGCGTCCTCGATCTTCTTGCCGAGGCCCAGCGGGTCGTACCAGGGGTTCTCGTCACCGGCGGAGGCCGAGGGGGACGGGGTGGGAGAACCGGAGGGTGTCGCGGTCGGGGTCGGAGTGGGTGCGGCCTCCCGGGAGGTCCGCGCACCGGCGGACGGCGACGGCGTACCCGCGTCAGCGGGCCCGTCCCGTTTTCCGTCCTCCCCCGCCCGTTCCGCCGCGTCCTTCCCCGGCCCCTCCGGCGCGTCCGCCGCCCCGTCGGCCTCACCGGCCCCCGGGGTCGCGTCCGCCTTCGGGTCCTTCTCCCCTTCGGTGCCCCGCTCCGGCTTCTCCGGCGCGCTCACGCACGGGCCGTCACGGAAGGGGCTCTTGGGCGGAACCGGTTTGGCCAGGGCGAGTTGGGGGGTGAGCCCCATGCCCATGAGGACGGCGGAGGGCATCGCGGCGAGGGCGATCGCCTTGCCCGCCGGCACATGGAACCGGGCCAGCAGCGGCTTGCGGGGCGCCGCGTGCCGCGGACCGGATCTCGCCCCGGCGGCTGCGTTCTCGTGCGGCTCGTCACCCGGCACGGTGCCTCCCGTTCGTTCCGTTGGTCGGGCTCGTTCCTGACAGGTCGTCCAGTGCGGTGCCCGATCCCGGTCCGGCGGCGGCCGCCGCGGGTTCGGCCCGGGGGCCGCCCGCCCGGCGGCCCGGCTCCTCCGCGGCCCCCTCCGGCCTGCCCGGCGCCCACGACACCCCGAGCGCACCACCGATCAGCCCCAGCAGGAAGCCGATCAGGAAGGCGCCGAAGTTCGAGACGACCAGGGAGACGAGGGACAGCAGGATCGCCGCCACGCCCGCGAAGACGCGGGAGGCCGGCTGGAACCACATGGTCAGGCCGAGCACGACCAGCAGCACGCCGATGATCAGCGACCCGGCGCCGGCCGTGGTCGCCAGGCGGACGGTCAGCGAACCGATCGTGAGGTTCGCGTAGGGGATGTACATGATCGGAATGCCGGCCAGCAGCGTCAGGAGGCCGCCCCAGAACGGGCGGTGCCCGCGCCATCCCCGGAACACCAGGCGCTTCCGGTTGATGGACTCGATCACCCGCGGTCGCGTGTCGGCGCTCATGTAGTGCAGCTCCTCGGGACTGGCAATTCGGTGGTTCTGGTGAGTGCGTGAGGGCTGACGGTGCCGGCGTAGGGGCGCGGGGCACGGCGGCGCGCACGGCACGGCCCCGGCGCTTCCCCGCGCCCGTACGCTCAGTGCGTCAGTAGCACTCGTTCTTGCCCTTGCTGACCTTCATCTGAAGGCCGCTGAGCTTGAACGTGCCGGCGGTGGTCGCCCACGCCGTCTGCCTGACGCCGGTCAGCACGGCGGTGTCGGCCTCCTGGGCGAACGAGCCCGGGTCGGCGGCGTCGCCCTTGTGCATGCCCGGCCCCTTGGACGACGAACCCGCGGCGACACCGATGTTGATGTCGTTGAAGGTCGCGTCCGCGCTCAGCTCGTCCAGGTCGATGTAGAGGTTCTTCGCCTCGACCGTCTTGCCCCCGCCGCCGGCCAGCAGCTTCATCGACACATCACCGAAGACCGGCACCGGTACGACGACGGACTGGCACAGGTTCTTGATCTTGGCGCTGCTGAACCCCGAGACCGCCACCGGGACCTGCTTGCCGTTCTTCTGCGCGTCGATGGCCCCGTACTGCACGAAGCCGGTGCCGTCGAGCCGGTCGGTGCTCACCTTGAACTGCTGGCCCGACACACTGAACGATGCCGCGAGCGCGCCCTGCGACAGGGCGACGCCTATCGCGGCGGTCGCCGCGACGCTGGGCACCATGACGACGGCGAACCGCTTCCATCTGGTCCCGCCACGCGTCTGGGACTCCATGATCTTCCTCCTTCTCGGACGTACATCCCCGGTACCGACGCCCCGGTCGGGTGCCGCCGTACGGGGGATGGGAGAAGTGCTACGTCCTCGGGAAGGAGAGCGCCCGTCCCCGGAGGCGCTTGGCGTCCGAACACCGGCGATCACCCCCGAGCGACAACCACTGGCCGCGCTCTCGCGCGACCTCCTGGACAGGCTCCGCCGAAGGGGCGGAGACCCCCCTGTCCACGGCCGGCGCCACTGCCGCCGGCCACTCGGTGGGGATCCACGTCCCCCAGGGCACCGGCCGGCTGCCGGACATGAGGGAAGGGACCGAGCGTGGCCGATCGTGGTGCATCGGAGGCCGCCGCACAAGAGGTTCATTACTTACGAGTAACGGCCGGATAACCGAAGAACGACCGACCGATATCGGACCGGTACGCAGGGTCGTCGCCCGCACGAAAGAAAAATGGGGCAATAGCGGGCATTGCCCGGCATATTGCCCCAGTGGACTTACTCCAAGTAACAGCGGCCGCAATCACCAAGATTTGGCAAAGTGCGGCCGCCGACCGCCGTCGCGCGCGACGGGAGCGAAGCCTGCGGACGGGCCGTCAGAACAGCACCCGGGCAAGGGCGGTACGCGCCGCCGTCACCCGCGGATCGTCCGCGCCCACGACCTCGAACAGCTCCAGCAGACGCACCCGCGCCGCCTCCCGGTCGTCCCCGGCGGTCCGCTTCACCGCCTCGACCAACCGCCCGAACGCGTCCTCGACATGACCCCCGACCAGATCGAGGTCGGCGGCCCGGATCTGCGCCTCCACATCGGCCGGCCGCTCCGCCGCCTCGGTCCGGACCGTCTGCGGGTCCAGCTCCTTGACCCGGCTCAGCAGCTTGGCCTGGGCCAGGCCCAGCTTCGCCTCCGGGTTGGCCGGGTCGTCGGAGAGCACGTTCTCGTAGGCGCGGACGGCGCCGCCCAGGTCACCGGCGTCCAGCGCCCGGCCCGCCGCCTCCAGCGCGGCGTCGTACGGACCGGCCGGCACCGGCGCCGGCTCGCTCTCCGCCGCCTGCGCGTCGATGGGCGCGCCCACGATGCCGAACTGCTGCTCGGCGGCCTGCACCAGCTGGTCGAGGACCTGCCGGATCTGGGCCTCGGGCGCCGCGCCCTGGAACAGCGGGATGGGCTGACCGGCGACGACGGCGAAAACGGCCGGGATGCCCTGCACCCCGAACTGCTGGAAGAGCATCTGGTTGCTGTCGACGTCGATCTTCGCCAGGACGAACTTCCCGGCGTACTCGGACGCCAGGCGCTCCAGCAGCGGGCCGAGCTGCTTGCACGGCTCGCACCACTCGGCCCAGAAGTCGATGACGACCGGCACCTCGGTGGAGCGCTGGAGGACGTCCGCCTGGAATCCCGCCTCGTCGACGTCGAACACCAGCCGGCCACCGCCCGCCGGCGCCGCGCCCGTACGGGCCGCCTCGGCGCGCGCCTGCTCGGCCTTCTGCTTCGCTTCCCCGGCCGCCTTCACCGCGGCGAGGTCGACGACTCCACTCATGGACATGTTGCGTGGCTGCATGGGTCCATCCTCCCCCCTGTGCGGCCCGATCCCGAAAGCGATGTCCGGATTCCGGCGTCCGCGCCCCCGGATGTCCGGTGGGCGGTCCCGGTACACGGGCCCGCGCGGCCGCTTCCGGGGCGCCGCGGCCGTGGCGCGCCGGACACCGCTGCCGTCCGTACACCGCACCGGAATGCCCGGCGTACGTCCGGACGGGATGCCCGGGACGGCCCCCGCGCGGGGCCGTGGTGCGGCCGTGATCCCCATCCCGGCCGGTGGTCGTCGCTCTTACGCTACGGCCCGTAGCGTAACTGTTCGGTACCCCGCCGGGGCAACCCCGCCTCCGGCGCCCGCCGGGTGATCTGCCTCACCTCGCGCGCCCCGTCCCGGCGCCCGCTACCCGCCGGTATGGTCGCCACCATGCCGCACTCCGCCAGCCCTCGTAAGGGCCGAACGGGCCGTCCCCGCAGCGCCGGGACGGACCGCGCGATCCTCGACGCCACCCGGGCCGCCCTGGTCGAACTGGGCTGGGGGAAGCTGAGCATGGGCGATGTCGCGGCCCGCGCGGGCGTCGCCAAGACGACGCTCTACCGGCGCTGGGCCAACAAGAGCGAGCTGGTGGTGGACGCGGTCGCGGTCCTCTTCGACGAGCTGTCGCTCCCCGACCGCGGCAGCCTGCGGGCCGACATCGAGGGCGTGGTGCTCCAGTTCGGCGCGCTGCTGGCCCGGCCGGAGACCAAGACGGCACTGATGGCGGTGGTCGCGGAGGCCACGGCGGACGACGCGCTGCGCGAGCGGATACGCACGGCCATCGTCGACCGCCAGAAGCGGCTGGTCCTCCTCGGCCGCGAGCGGGCCCAGGCCCGCGGTGAGCTGCCGCCGGACGTCCCGGGGCCGCAGGGGGCGCGGGAGGCGGCGGAATCGGTGGGCCTGATCTTCGACATGGTCGCGGGCTCGGTCGTCCACCGCACCCTGGTCTCCGACGAGCCGGTGGACGCCGCCTGGGCCCACCGTCTGTCGGTGGTGCTGCTGGAGGGGCTGCGCGGGCCGGCGTGACGCGCGGGCCGGGGCGCCCGTACGCCCCGGCCCGTATCGCTCAGAACCCCGCGGGTTCGGTGTACACGCCCCACTCGTCGCGCAGGGCCCCGCAGATCTCGCCGAGGGTGGCCTCGGCGCGGACGGCCTCCAGCATCGGCCCGATCATGTTGCCGCCGTCGCGGGCCGCGACGAGCATCGCGTCCAGCGAGGACCGCACCCGGGCGTCGTCCCGCGCCGCCTTGCGGGCCGCGAGCACCCGTACCTGCTCCCGCTCGACCTCGTGGCTGACCCGCAGGATCTCCAGGTCGCCGGTGACGGAGCCCTCGTGGCAGTTGACGCCGACGACCCTCTTGTCGCCCTTCTCCAGCGCCTGCTGGTAGCGGAAGGCGGACTCGGCGATCTCGCCGGTGAACCAGCCGTCCTCGATCCCGCGCAGGATGCCGGAGGTCATCGGGCCGATCGGGTGCGTGCCGTCCGGCACGGCCCGCGCGCCGCGTTCCTTGATCCGGTCGAAGATCTTCTCCGCGTCCGCCTCGATCCGGTCGGTCAGCGCCTCGACGTACCAGGAGCCGCCCAGCGGGTCGGCGACGTTGGCGACGCCGGTCTCCTCCATCAGCACCTGCTGTGTCCGCAGCGCGATCTCGGCGGCCTGCTCGCTCGGCAGGGCCAGCGTCTCGTCCAGGGCGTTGGTGTGCAGCGAGTTGGTGCCGCCCAGGACCGCGGCCAGCGCCTCCACGGCCGTGCGGACCACGTTGTTGTACGGCTGCTGCGCGGTGAGCGACACCCCGGCGGTCTGGGTGTGGAAGCGCAGCCACTGCGCCTTCTCGCTGCTCGCCCCGTACACGTCCCGCATCCAGCGGGCCCAGATCCGGCGGGCGGCGCGGAACTTGGCGATCTCCTCGAAGAAGTCGACGTGCGCGTCGAAGAAGAACGACAGGCCCGGCGCGAACGCGTTGACGTCGAGGCCGCGCGAGAGGCCCAGCTCGACGTAGCCGAAGCCGTCCGCGAGGGTGTACGCCAGCTCCTGCGCGGCGGTCGCCCCGGCCTCGCGGATGTGGTAGCCGGAGACCGACAGCGGCTTGTAGGCGGGGATGCCGGCCGCGCAGTGCTCCATCAGGTCGCCGATCAGCCGCAGATGCGGCTCCGGCGGGAACAGCCACTCCTTCTGGGCGATGTACTCCTTGAAGATGTCGGTCTGGAGCGTGCCGTTGAGGACGCCCGGGTCGACGCCCTGCCGCTCCGCGGCGACGAGGTACATGCAGAACACCGGCACGGCCGGGCCGCTGATCGTCATCGAGGTGGTGACGTCCCCCAGCGGGATGTCCTGGAACAGGACCTCCATGTCGGCGGCGGAGTCGATGGCGACGCCGCAGTGCCCGACCTCGCCCAGGGAGCGCGGGTCGTCCGAGTCGCGCCCCATCAGCGTGGGCATGTCGAAGGCGACCGAGAGCCCGCCGCCCCCGGCCTTGAGGATCATCTTGTAGCGCTCGTTGGTCTGCTCGGCGTTGCCGAACCCGGCGAACTGCCGGATGGTCCAGGTGCGCCCCCGGTAGCCGGTCGGGTACAGACCGCGGGTGAAGGGGTACTCCCCCGGCCAGCCGATCCGCTCGAAGCCCTCCACGGTGTCCCCGGGCCGGGGGCCGTAGAGCGGCTCCACCGGGTCGCCCGACAGCGTGCTGAAGTCCGCGTCGCGCTTGCGGGCGGAGTCGTACCGGGCCTGCCAGCGGCGGCGTCCCTCATCGATCGCGTCAGCGTCCATGCTTCGAATTTACTAGGACGTCCTACTAATTGTCGATGCCTTCCGGCCAGCGCCTTTGGCGGGTTCGGCCCCTTTCGCGGGAACGAGGGACCCCGTACACAAAAAACGCGCCCTCCCCCGAAGGAGAAGGCGCGCACACGCGGCGGCAGGGCCGGCTCAGACCTTGACGGCCGCCGGAGCGCCGTCCGCCACCAACGGCTCGACCTCACGGACCACGGCCCGCTCGACGAAGAACGCCGCCGTGGGGATCGTGCCGGACACCAGCACCCACAGCAGCTTGCCGAACTTCCACTTCGCCTTGGAACCCAGGTCGAAGGCGAACACCAGGTAGATGATGTAGAGCACGCCGTGGATCTGGGAGACGACGAGGGTCAGGTCCTTGCCCATCCCGAAGCCGTACTTGAACACCATGCAGGCGCACAGCACCAGCAGCATCACGGCGGTGATGTAGGCCATCACCCGGTACCGGGTCAGGACGCTTCGCTTCATGACGACGAGCGTAACCGCACCGGCGGGGGCGATCTTCGCCGCCCCCGGCCCTCAGCTGTCCTTGAAGTCCCCGGCCGCCACCCGCAGCGGCCGCAGCATCGCGAAGATCTCCGCGCACTCCTCGGCGTCGTACGCCCCGAGACCGAAATCTATGGCCATCAGGTCGCGGGTGGCCGCGTCGCACACCTCACGGCCCTTGTCCGTGATGGAGGCGAGGGTGCCGCGCCCGTCGTTGGGATTGGGCCGCTTGGCCACCAGACCGGACCTGACCAGCCGGTCGACGGTGTTGGTCACCGACGTCGGGTGCACCATCAACCGCTCGCCGATCTTGGACATCGGCAGCTCACCGGACTGGGAGAAGGCGAGCAGCACCAGCGCCTCGTAGCGGGCGAACGTCAGCCCGTACGGCTTGACCACCGCGTCCACCTCGGCCAGCAGGATCTGCTGGGCCCGCATGATCGAGGTGATCGCGGCCATGGACGGCACGGCTCCCCACCGCCGCTGCCACAGTTCGTCGGCGCGCGCGATGGGATCGAAGGCAAGGCTGAGCGGCTTGGACACGCCCCCGAGCCTATCCGCCGGTCACACCCCGGTCAGCCCTGTCTCGGGATCCGGGCGGCGAACCGGTCGACCGCCCGGATTTCTTTCAGCCCTCGGCGAGAAAACGTTCCACCGTCTCGACCTTCGACGTCAGCCCGTCCGTCACCCCCGGCCGGATGTCGGCCTTGAGGACGAGCGAGACCCGGCCGCAGCGCGCCTCGACGGCGGCCACCGCGCGCCGGACGACGTCCATGACCTCGTCCCACTCACCCTCGATCGAGGTGAACATCGCGTCGGTACGGTTGGGCAGGCCGGACTCGCGGACGACCCGGACCGCGTCGGCGACGTACTCACCGACGTCCTCACCCACCCCGAGGGGACTCACCGAGAAGGCGACGATCATGCGCTGACCGTGCCTTCCTTGCGGGCGCGGGCGGCGATCACGCCGGCCTCCTCCTCGCGCCGCAGGACCCGGTCGCCGTAGAGCCCGCCGAACGGCACCACGGCCAGCAGCACGAAGAACGCGACGCGCTTGAAGGGCCACTTGGCGCGGTTCCAGACGTCGAGCAGCAGCACCAGGTAGATCACGAACAGCACGCCGTGGATCATGCCGAGCGGCATGACCAGGCTGTCGTAGTCGAACGCGAGGCGGAAACCGGTGCCGAAGATCAGCAGCGCCGGGAAGGAGAGCGCCTCCGGGATCGAAGCCAGGCGCAGTCGGTGCACGGCGGCGGCGGTCTTGATGTCCACGGGAACCTCGTTCGGGTGGCAGGCGGAACGACAAGGCTTGTGCAAGTGTTCACAAGCTCGGCACATTGTCGCAGCCGCCCCTGTGATCACCGCGCCCGGGGGCGGACGACGCCCGCGCCGGGCGCACCCCCGGGGCCACCGGCCCTCCCCTCGCCCCGCCGCGCCCACTACGGTCTGTGCCGTGGCTGAGTTTCGGCTCCAGGGGAGCAAGGTGCTGGCCGTCGACATGGCGGGCGATGCCGTGAGGGCGAAGAACGGGGCGATGGTCGCGTACGACGGCCGGATGTCGTTCAAGAGACTGACCGGTGGCGGGGAGGGACTGCGTGGTGTGGTCACCCGGCGTCTCACCGGTGAACACATGACCGTGATGGAGGTGAAGGGCAAGGGCACCTGCTATTTCGCGGACCGCGCCACGGAGATCAACCTGGTGCGGCTCCAGGGCGAGAAGCTGCACGTCGAGGCGGACAACCTGCTGTGCGCGGAGGCGTCGCTGCGCACCGGCACGAGCTTCACCGGGCTGCGCGGGGCCTCGCAGGGCAACGGACTGTTCACCACCACCGTCGAGGGCCACGGGCAGGCCGCGATCACCTCGGCCGGTCCCGCCGTGGTGCTGCGGGTGACCCCCGACCAGCCCCTCCAGGTCGACCCGGGCGCGTACGTCGCCCACACCGGCGGGCTGCGGCAGCACTTCCAGTCCGGGGTGAACTTCCGCACGTTCCTCGGCGAGGGCTCCGGCGAGGCGTTCCAGATCCGATTCGAGGGCGACGGCCTGGTGTACGTGCAGCCGAGCGAGCGCGCGACGCTCGGGGGTGAGGTCTGATGCCGTTCACGGTGCTCACCCCGCAGATGGTGGAGGCCCGGATCGCTCCGGGCGAGCGGATGTTCAGCCAGCGCGGGGCGATGCTCGCCTACCGCGGCCAGGTCTTCTTCACGCCGAACATCCAGGGCGGCCAGGGCGGTATCGGCTCGATGATCGGGCGCCGGATCGCCGGGGAGGCGACGCCGCTGATGACGGTCGAGGGCGACGGCTCGGTGATGTTCGGGCACGGCGGGCATCACGTCCATGTCGTCGACCTGGCGGGCGAGACGCTCTACGTCGAGGCGGACCGGCTACTGGCGTTCGACGGCTCTCTCCAGCAGGGCACGATGTTCATGGGGTCACAGGGAGGGGTGATGGGGATGGTGCGCGGCCAGGCCACCGGCCAGGGCCTGTTCACCACCACACTCGCCGGCCACGGCGCGGCGGCGGTGATGGCCCACGGCGGGGTCGTGGAGCTGCCGATCACCCCGGAGCGCCCGGTCCACGTCGATCCACAGGCGTATGTCGCACACCGCGGCGAGGTCCGCAACAAGCTGTCCGCCGCGCTCGGTTGGCGCGAGATGGTGGGCCGCGGCTCGGGCGAGGCGTTCCAACTGGAGCTGTCGGGCCGGGGCACCGTGTACGTGCAGGCGTCGGAGGAGAAGCTTTGAACGGTCCCGTCATCCATGACGCCCTGTCGCTCCCGAGCGGCGACAACGTCAACCCGTACGCGTTCAGTGTGGAGTTGGACGGGCGGTGGTTCCTCCAGAAGGGGAAGATGATCGCCTATTACGGGCAGATCGGCTTCCACGGCATCGGGCACGGCCCGCTGGAGGAGCTGGTCGCCGGGAGCTTCCATTCGCCGCTGCACGCCGCGGACTGGGTGGTCGCCGAGGGGCGGGGCAAGATGCTCCTCGCCGACCGGGCCTTCGACGTGAACTCCTACGACCTGGATGAGGGAAACCTCACCATTCGGTCCGGCAATCTGCTCGCGTTTCAGCCATCCCTGTCGCTGAAGCAGTCGATCGTCCCGGGGTTCCTGACGCTGCTGGGGACGGGCCGGTTCGTGGCGGCGTCCAACGGTCCGGTGGTGTTCGCCGAGCCGCCGATCCGGGTCGATCCGCAGGCGTTGGTGGGCTGGGCGGACTGCCCGTCGCCGTGCCACCACTACGACCAGCGGTACCTGCGGGGTTTCCTCGGCGGACTGCGGGCGTACACGGGCATCGGGGGTGCGTCCGGCGAGGAGCACCAGTTCGAGTTCTCGGGGGCGGGGACGGTGCTGCTCCAGTCGTCGGAGCAGGTGGTGCCGGAGGTGGCGACGGGGGCGCCGGGCCAGGAGGCCGCGGTGTCCGGCGACGGAAACCCCCGTGACGAAAGTGGCTCACATGTGCCGCAGTTGCCCGGGGGGCTCGGAGGACTTCAGCGCCGCTTCGGGCTGTGAACGATAGTCTGCGGACGGTAACCTCGAACGTCTGACCACACCGCTCGCCGTCGAGTGCGCTCTCCTCCCTCTGCCATGCCGGTGAATGCGGGCGAACTAATTCACTATTAAACTTTTACGGGTAGAATTACTCCATGACGACCGACAGCGACACCCCCTGGCTGACCGACCAGGAGCAGCGCGCCTGGCGCACCCACCTGGACGTCAGCAGACTGCTGATGCACCAGCTGGAGCGCGATCTGCAGCCGTTCGGCCTGACCAACAACGACTACGAGATCCTGGTGAACCTCTCCGAGGCCGAGGGACGGCGGATGCGGATGAGCGACCTCGCCACCCGCACCCTCCAGTCCAAGAGCCGGCTCTCGCACCAGATCACCCGCATGGAGAACGCGGGCCTGGTACGCCGCGAGAGCTGCGAGTCCGACCGCCGCGGGCTCTACGCCGTCCTGACCGACGAGGGCTGGGAGACCATGCGCCGGGTCGCCCCGCACCACGTCGCCTCGGTGCGCGAGCACTTCATCGACCTCTTCACCCCCGACGGCCTCGACGCGCTGCACGCGTCGCTCAGCCCCGTCGCGGAGCATCTGCGCGAACGCCGCGGCAGCCTCTGACCGGCGGGCCGCGGCACCCGTCCCGGCGCCCGTGCCACGGACGCCGGGGAGCGGGGAACGCCGCGGCTCAGCCCGCCGTCAGGCCGTCCACCAGCTCGTCCGCCGCGCGGTACGGGTCCAGCTCGCCGGCCACGATCCGCTCGGCGAGCGCGCCCAGCCGCCGGTCGCCGTGCAGGTCCCCGATCCGCTCCCGCAGCGCGGTCACCGCGATCGTCTCGACCTCCCGGGCGGCCCGCGCCCGGCGCCGCTCCCCCAGCACCCCGTGCTCGTCCATCCAGGCCCGGTGCTTCTCCAGCGCCTCGACGACCTCGTCGACGCCCTCGCCGCGCGCCGCGACGGTCTTCACGATCGGCGGCCGCCAGTCGCCGGGGGCGCGCGCCTCGCCGAGGCCCAGCATGTGGTTCAGCTCCCGCGCCGTGGCGTCCGCCCCGTCCCGGTCCGCCTTGTTGACGACGAAGACGTCGCCGATCTCCAGGATGCCGGCCTTGGCCGCCTGGATGCCGTCGCCCATTCCCGGGGCCAGCAGCACCACACTGGTGTCCGCCTGCGAGGCGATCTCCACCTCGGACTGCCCGACGCCGACCGTCTCGACCAGCACCACGTCGCACCCGGCCGCGTCCAGCACCCGGATCGCCTGCGGCGCGGCCCACGCGAGACCGCCCAGATGGCCCCGGGTCGCCATCGAACGGATGTAGACGCCCGGGTCGGAGGCGTGCTCGCCCATCCGGACCCGGTCGCCCAGCAGCGCCCCTCCGGAGAACGGCGAGGACGGGTCGACGGCGAGCACCCCGACCCGCTTGCCGGCCCTGCGGTACGCCGTGACCAGGGCGGAGGTGGTGGTGGACTTCCCCACCCCCGGCGAACCGGTCAGCCCGACGACGTACGCGCCGCCGGTGAGCGGCGCCAGCGCCGCCATCACCTCACGCAGCTGCGGCGCGGCCCCCTCGACGAGGGAGATGAGCCGGGCCACCGCCCTCGGCCGGCCCTGCCGGGCCTGCTCCACCAGTTGCGGGACGTCCACCACTCGGCTCCTCACCTTCGCCGTACCGGCGCCCGGACCGGCGCCGACCGATCACAACCGGCCATCCGGGGCCCGGCCGGGCCCCGGCTCACTTCCCCGGTACCCGGATGATCAGCGCGTCGCCCTGGCCACCGCCACCGCACAGCGCCGCGGCGCCCACGCCGCCGCCCCGCCGCCGCAGCTCCAGCGCCAGGTGCAGCACGATCCGGGCGCCGGACATCCCGATCGGGTGGCCCAGCGCGATCGCGCCACCGTTGACGTTCACCTTTTCCGGCGACACCCCGAGGTCCTTGACCGACTGCACCGCGACGGCGGCGAACGCCTCGTTGATCTCGATGAGGTCGAGGTCGTCGGTGGTCAGTCCGTCCTTGTCCAGCGCGTGCCGGATCGCGTTCGACGGCTGCGACTGGAGCGAGTTGTCGGGGCCCGCGACATTGCCGTGCGCGCCGATCTCGGCGATCCACTCCAGGCCCAGTTCCTCGGCCTTGGCGCGGCTCATCACCACGACGGCGGCGGCGCCGTCGGAGATCTGCGAGGACGACCCGGCGGTGATCGTGCCGTCCTTGGCGAAGGCCGGACGGAGCTTGGCCAGCGACTCGGCGGTGGTCTCCCCGCGGATGCCCTCGTCCTGGCTGAAAACCACCGGCTCGCCCTTGCGCTGCGGGATCTCCACCGGGGTGATCTCCGCCTCGAACAGGCCGTTCTTCTGCGCCGCCGCGGCACGCTGGTGCGACCGCGCCGCGACCTCGTCCTGCTCGGCCCGCCCGATGCCCAGCCGGGTGTTGTGCTTCTCCGTCGACTCGCCCATCGCCACGCCCTCGTAGGCGTCGGTCAGGCCGTCGTGCGCCATCGCGTCCAGCATCTGGACCGCGCCGTACTTGTGGCCCTCGCGGGACTTGGGCAGCAGGTGCGGGGCGTTGGTCATGGACTCCTGGCCGCCGGCGACCACCACGTCGAACTCCCCGGCGCGGATCAGCTGGTCGGCGAGGGCGATGGCGTCCAGTCCGGAGAGGCAGACCTTGTTGATCGTCAGGGCGGGCACGCTCATCGGGATGCCGGCCTTGACGGCGGCCTGGCGGGCCGGGATCTGCCCGGCGCCGGCCTGGAGCACCTGACCCATGATCACGTACTGCACCTGGTCACCGCCGATGCCCGCGCGGTCCAGCGCCGCCTTGATGGCCACGGCGCCCAGCTCGGCGCCGGAGAAGGTCCGCAGGGACCCCAGCAGCCGGCCCATGGGGGTCCGGGCCCCCGCGACGATCACTGACGTGGAGCCGTTGGTGCCGTTCTTTGCAGACATGCGGTGCGGCCTTCCTTCGCGGGGAAGTGAACGAGGGTTCCCGTCAATGTACTGAGCGGTACCCGCCGGGTCACCGGCAAGTCGGTGTGATCGCGCGCACGTTGCGTAACCGGCCGTGCGGGCGGTGCACTGGGGTCATGCTGACACGCATCGACCACATCGGGATCGCCTGTTTCGACCTCGACAGGACCGTCGAGTTCTACCGTGCCACGTACGGATTCGAGGTGTTCCACACCGAGGTCAACGAGGAGCAGGGGGTCCGCGAGGCCATGCTCAAGATCAACGATACGTCGGACGGCGGGTCCTCGTACCTCCAGCTGCTCGAACCGGTCCGCGAGGACTGTGCGGTCGGCAAGTGGCTCGCCAAGAACGGCGAGGGCGTGCACCACATCGCCTTCGGCACCGCGGACGTCGACGGCGACGCCGAGGACATCCGCGGCAAGGGCGTCCGGGTCCTGTACGACGAGCCCCGGCGCGGTTCGATGGACTCGCGGATCACCTTCCTGCACCCCAAGGACTGCCACGGTGTGCTGACCGAACTGGTCACCGCCGCGCCCCGCCCCGGCACCGGCCACTGACCCTCACCTTCTCCGGCCGGTAGAGTGCAGCTTCGGCCGGGGTGAGGGGTGGGGCTCGGTCCCTCCTCTGCCGATGATCTGACACCATTTCTTCGGAAGGGTCGCCTCCGATGGGTGGGAGTCCGGTACACCGTGACGTGTACGGGGCGAGCACCAGTGGGACGGAGACGGCCGCCGCCATGACCAGGGGACGGATGGGACCGCGCAGTGCGGGGCAACGACCGCTACGAAGCTGACGACCACCTCTCGCAGTTCGAAGCCCGTATGGAGCGGCTGAAGAAGGAGCGGGAGAGGGCCGTCCAGCACGCCGACGACCTCGGCTACCAGGTCGAGGTGCTGCGCGCCAAGCTCCATGAGGCGCGCCGCAACCTCGCCTCCCGTCCTGCCTACGACAACGTCAGCCAGCAGGCGGAACAGCTGCTGCGCACCGCGCAGATCCAGGCCGAGCAGATCCGCGCGGACTCCGAGCGGGAGCTGCGCGAGGCCCGTGCGCAGACCCAGCGCCTCCTCCAGGAGCACGCCGAGCGGCAGGCCCGTATGGAGTCCGAGCTGCACGCCGAGGCGGTCGCCCGGCGCCAGCAGCTCGACGAGGAGCTGAACGAGCGCCGGCAGACCGTCGAGTCGCACGTCAACGAAAACGTCGCCTGGGCCGAGCAGTTGCGCGCCCGCACGGAGTCCCAGGCCCGCCGCCTGCTGGACGAGTCGCGGGCCGAGGCCGAGCAGGCCCTCGCGACGGCCCGCGCCGAGGCGCAGCGGCTGACCGAGCGGA
>NZ_JCANQV010000139.1:0-15342 GCF_059553635.1 Candidatus Streptomyces philanthi | reverse complement strand
GGCCGTCCGGGCGGCGACCGGGGCGGGCATCGAGGGCATGGTGCCGCTCCAGATCGCGCTGACGGCCCGCCGCGACCTGGTGGGCGCGGTACTGCCCGCGGTGGCGCTGCCCCTGGTCCGGCTGCTGGGAAGGAAGGTGAGCAGCACATGAGCGTACGGCTCGGCTACGGCACCAACGGCTTCGCCGACCACCGCCTCGACGACGCGCTGCGCGTCCTCGCCGACCTCGGCTACACCGGGGTCGCCCTCACCCTCGACGTCCGCCATCTCGACCCGTTCGCCGGCGACCTGTCCGAGCGGACACGCGCCGTGCGCAAGGCCCTGGACCGGCTGGGGCTGTCCGTGGTGGTGGAGACCGGGGCGCGCTATCTGCTCGACCCGTGGCGCAAGCACCATCCGACGCTGGTGTCCGACGACAGCGGCCGCCGCGTCGGTCTGCTGCGCCGCGCGATCGCCGTCGGCGCGGAGCTGGGCGCGGGGTGCGTCTCCTTCTGGTCCGGCGTCCGGCCGCCGGGCACCGCGCCGGAGCAGGCGTGGAAGCAGCTCGTCGGCACCACGGCCGCGGTGGTGGAGGAGGCCGAGGCGCGGGGGGTGCGGCTGGGGTTCGAGCCGGAGCCCGGGATGGTCGTGGAGCGGGTCGACGACGTCCTGGAGCTGCGCCGGGCCCTCGGCGACCCGGACGTCCTCGGCGTCACCCTCGACGTCGGACACTGCGTCGCGGTGGAGTCCCTCGGCGCCGCCGACTGGGTGCGCCGGCTGGGCGGCCTGCTCGTCAACGTCCAGCTCGACGACATGCTGCCGGGGGTGCACGAGCACCTGGAGTTCGGGCGGGGACGGCTGGACCTGCCCGCCGTGCTGGCCGCGCTGGACGACACGGGGTACGCGGGACTCGCCGCCGTGGAGCTGCCCCGGCACGGCCATGCCGCGCCCGAGACCGCCCGGCGCGCCATGACGGCCCTGCTCGCCGCGCGGCATCCGGAACTGGCCCCGGCGTTCGAGGACCCCGCGCGCGTCCCGGCCGTGTTCCCCGCCGTCGGGCGGATCACCGGGCGTGCCCCGCTCGTGCCGGACCGGACCGGCGGGCCGCCGGGCGCCACCGAGGAGGACCGGGCCAGGGCGCAGCTGCTGATCGAACTCGCCGCCCGGGACGACGGCTCCGGTCCCCCGCCCGCCGCCACTCTCGGCACCCTCTACCGTCACGGCGACACCCGCGAACGGCTGGGTGTCCTGCGGGCCCTGGACGCGCTGCGCCATCTGCCCGCGCTCGCCGGTGCCGGCGCGGAGCTGGCCGCCGACGCGTTGCGCAGCAACGATGTCCGGCTCGTGGCCGCCGCGATGGGGCCGTTCGGCGCGGCGCGCCTCGACGACCGCACCTGGCGGGACGGCGTCCTCAAGTGCCTGTTCACCGGGGTGCCGCTGGAGCTCGTCGACGGCTGGCGCGGCCGCCGCGACGCGGAACTCGTCCGCATGGTGTCCGACTTCGCCGAGGAGCGCCGCCGGGCCGGCCGTGCCGTGCCCGCCGACGCGCTGACCCTGCTGGAGGACTGATGCGCATCTTCGACCCGCACATCCACATGACGTCGCGGACCACCGACGACTACGAGGCGATGTACGCCGCCGGGGTGCGGGCCGTCACCGAGCCCGCGTTCTGGCTGGGGCAGCCGCGCACCGGCGTGGGGTCCTTCACCGACTACTTCGACTCCCTCGTCGGCTGGGAACGCTTCCGCGCCTCCCGGTTCGGCATCCGGCACCACTGCGCGCTCGCCCTCAACCCGAAGGAGGCCAACGACCCGCGGTGCCGCGAGGTCCTGGACGTGCTGCCCCGCTATCTCGTCAAGGACGGTGTGGTGGCGGTCGGGGAGATCGGCTACGACGCGATGACGCCGGCCGAGGACGCGGCCTTCACCCGGCAGCTCGCCCTCGCGGCGGAGCACGGCCTGCCGGTGCTGGTGCACACCCCGCACCGTGACAAGCTCGCCGGGACCCGCCGTACCCTCGACGTGGTGCGGGCGTCGGGGCTGCCCCCGGAGCGGGTGCTCGTCGACCATCTCAACGAGGCCACCGCGGAGCTCGTCGCCGCGTCCGGCTGCTGGATGGGCTTCTCCGTCTATCCCGACACCAAGATGGACGAGCGGCGGACGGTCGCCGTGCTGCGCCGTATCGGCACCGAGCGCGTGGTCGTCAACTCCGCCGCGGACTGGGGCCGCTCCGATCCCCTCAAGACCCGCAGCACCGGTCTCGCCCTGCTGGCGGCCGGTTTCGGCGCGGAGGCGGTGGAGCGGCTTTTGTGGGACAACCCGGTCGCGTTCTACGGGCAGAGCGGCCGTCTCGACCTCACCCCGCTTCCCGGGGACGCCGGGCGGGAGGAGACCTTCGCGGGCAACTCGGTGCTGCGCGGCGCGCGCCCGGCCGGTGACCGCTGATGCGGCTCTCCTACTGCACCAACGTCCATCCCGCCGAGGACCTCGACGGCGTCGTCGCGCAGCTCGCGGAGGACTGCGAACCGGTACGCCGCCGGCTCGGGCTCGACCGGCTGGGTGTCGGGCTGTGGCTGGCCGCCGGCGCCGCGGCGGTCCTCGCCCGCGATCCCCGCGCGCTGCGGCGCCTGCGGACGGAGCTGGACGCCCGGGGCCTGTCCGTCGTCACCCTCAACGCCTTCCCGTACGGCGGGTTCCACGGCGCCGTCGTCAAACGGGCCGTCTACCGGCCCCGGTGGACCGACCCGGCGCGGCTGCGCTACACCCTCGACTGCGCCCGGACGCTCGCCGCGCTGCTGCCCGACGGTGCCACCGGCAGTCTCTCCACCCTGCCCCTGGGGTGGCGGCACCCGTGGACGGCGGCGGACGACGCGGCGGCCCGGCGGCAGCTGGACACCCTGGCCCGGCGGCTGGGCGAACTGGAGGAACGTACCGGGCGGCGGGTGCGGCTGGCGGTGGAGCCCGAGCCGGGCTGCGTCCTGGACACGGTCGCGGACGCGGTGGCGTGGCTGGACGGCACCGACCGGCGGTATCTCGGCCTGTGCCTGGACACCTGCCATCTCGCCGTCTCGTTCGCCGACCCCGCGGACACCGTCGCCGCCCTCGCGGCCCGCGGCATCGATGTCGTCAAGGTCCAGGCGTCCGCGGCCCTGCACGTGGCCGACCCCGCGGCGCCCGGGGCCCGCCGCGAACTGGCCCGCTACGCCGAGCCGCGCTATCTGCACCAGGTCCGCGAGCGCGCGCCGGACGGCTCCGTCACCGGCGCCGACGATCTGGGCCCCGCGCTCACCGGGCTGCCCCGGCGCGGGCCCTGGCGGGTGCACTTCCATGTGCCGCTGCACTGGCGGGGCGGCGGGGCGGTGCGGCCCACCACCCAGGTGCTGCGCGACACCCTCACGGCCCTGCGCGGGACGCACGGCGGGCTGCCGCCGGTGGAGGTCGAGACGTACACCTGGGGCGTGCTGCCGGTGCCGCCCGCGGACCTCACCGCGGGCATCGCCGCCGAACTGACCCGGGCGCGGGAGCTGCTGGACGAGACGGAGCGCGCCGCCGGGGTGGCGCGGTGAGGCCGGTGGTGGTGCTCGACGTCGTCGGGCTCACCCCCGCGCTGCTCCCCCGCATGCCCCGGCTGTCCGCGCTCGCCGACCGGGGGTGGCGGGCCGGGCTGGGAACCGTCCTGCCCGCGGTGACGTGCAGCGTCCAGTCCACGCTGCTGACCGGCGCGCTGCCCCGGGAGCACGGCATCGTCGGCAACGGCTGGTACTTCCGCGACCTGGGGGAGATCCATCTGTGGCGGCAGCACAACCGGCTCGTGGGCGGCGAGAAGCTGTGGGAGACCGCCCGCCGGGCCCGCCCCGGCTACCGGGCGGCCAATGTCTGCTGGTGGTACGCGATGGGGGCGAGCACCGACTGGACGGTCACCCCGCGGCCCGTCTACCACGCCGACGGCCGCAAGTCCCCCGACTGCTACACCCGGCCGCCGCGGCTCCACGACGAACTCACCGCGGCCCTCGGCCCGTTCCCCCTGTTCCACTACTGGGGCCCGACCGCCTCGATCGCCTCCAGCCGCTGGATCGCCGGGGCCGCCCGCCGCCTCCTGGCCCGCGAGGCCCCCGATCTGCTGCTGTGCTACGTCCCGCACCTGGACTACGACCTCCAGCGCCACGGCCCCGGCTCCCCCGAGGCCGCGGCCGCCGCCGCGGCGACCGACGCGGCCCTCGCGCCGCTGCTGGACGCGGCCGACGAGGCCGGCGCGATCGTCCTCGCCCTGAGCGAGTACGGCATCACGTCCGTGCGGCATCCCGGGGACATCAACCGCGACCTGCGCCGGGAGGGACTGCTGGAGGTCCACACCCAGGCGGGCATGGAGTACCTCGATCCCTGGACGTCGCGGGCCTTCGCCGTCGCGGACCACCAGGTCGCGCACGTCTACGTCGCCGACCCCGCCGACCTGCCCAGGGTCGGCGGCCTGCTCCGGGCGCTGCCGTACACCGACGAGGTGCTGGACCGCGAGGCGCAGGCGCGGTACGGGATCGACCACCCCCGCTCCGGTGAGTTCGTGGTCACCGCCCGGCCCGACGCCTGGTTCACGTACTACTACTGGCTGGACCCGGACCGGGCGCCGGACTTCGCCCGCGGGGTGGAGATCCACCGCAAGCCGGGCTATGACCCGGCGGAGCTGTTCTTCGATCCGGCGGACCGCTGGGCGCGGGCACGGGCCGGGCTCGGGCTGCTGCGCAAGAAGGCGGGTCTGCGCTACGCCATGGACGTGGTGCCGACGGACGGCCGCTGGGTGCGCGGCTCGCACGGGCGGCTGCCCGCCACGCCCGCCGAGGGGCCGCTGCTCCTGTGCTCCGTGCCCGAGGTGCCGCGGGCCGTGGAGGCCGCGGGGCACCTCGACGCGACCGGGTTCCGCGATCTGGTCCTGTGGCTGCAAGGGCTTGCGCCCGCGGGCTGAAAAGGATGTCGCGCGGGGCTGTCGATTCCGGGCCGCCTCGTTCGTCGTGACGGTGAGAAGCCGATGACGGACGACGAGAGGACGAGACCGTGACGGACGAGGACACACCGCCCCGGGCGGACAGGCGGGCCTGGATCGGGCTGGCGGTGCTGGCCCTGCCGACCGTGCTGATCACCTTCGACATGTTCGTGCTGCTGCTCGCCGCGCCGCACCTCAGCGCGGACCTCCAGGTCACCAGCACCCAGCAGCTGTGGATCCTGGACATCTACGGCTTCATGGTCGGCGGCTTCCTGATCACCATGGGGAGCGTCGGCGACCGGATCGGCCGCCGCAGGCTGCTGATGATCGGTGCGGCCGCCTTCGGCGCCGCGTCCGTGCTGGCGGCCTACTCCACCAGTGCCGAGATGCTGATCGCGTCCCGGGCCCTGCTCGGCGTCGCGGGCGCCACGCTGGCGCCGTCCACGCTGGCGCTGATCAGCAACATGTTCCGGGACCCCCGGCAGATGGGGATGGCCATCGGCATCTGGGCCGGCTACTTCACGCTGGGCGCGATCCTCGGGCCGACGGTCGGGGGTGTGCTGCTGGAGCACTTCTGGTGGGGCTCGGTGTTCCTGGTGTCGGTCCCGCCGATCGTGCTGCTGCTCGTGCTGGGGTGGAAGCTGCTGCCCGAGCACCGGGCTCCCGACCCCGGCCGGCCCGACCTGCTCAGCGTCGGTCTGTCGCTGGCCGCGGTCCTGCCGTTCATCTACGGCGTCAAGGAACTCGCCAGGAACGGGATGCACCCGCTGTCCGTGGCGGCGGTGGTGGTCGGTCTGGCGGTGGGCGCGCTGTTCGTGCGGCGCCAGCACACGCTGGACGATCCGCTGCTCGACCTGGCGCTGTTCCGCTCCGCCGGATCGGGCACCGCGCTGGTCGCCCTCCTGAGCTACAGCATGGTCGGCGGGACGACGCTGCTGTTCATGACGCAGTACTTCCAGTCCGTGGCCGGGCTCTCGCCGCTGAAGGCGGCCATGGGCCTGCTGCCGGGCATGGCCGTGGCCACGGTGAGTTCCATGCTGTCGCCGGTGCTCGCCCGCCGCATCCGGCCCGCGTACCTCATCAGCGGCGGGCTGGTGGGCGTGGTGGCGACCCTGGTGTGGTTCATCGGTATCGGCCCGGTCGGCGGGACCCCCGACCTGATCATCGGTTTCGCCGTCATCGGGCTGTGCGACGGCCCGCTGGTCTCCCTGGGCACGGGGCTGGTGGTCAGCTCCGCCCCGCCGGAGAAGGCCGGTTCCGCCGCGTCGATGGCGCAGGTCAGCAATGAGGCGGGGGCCGCGCTGGGCGTGGCGACGCTGGGCACGGCCGGGGTCGCCGTCTACCACGCGCGGATCGCGGACGCCGTCCCGCACGGTGTGCCCGCGGCCGCCGCCCAGGAGGCGCAGGAGAGCGTCGCGGGTGCGGTGGCCGCGGCGGCGGAGCTGCCCGCGAGGCTGTCCGCGGAGCTGCTGTCCGCGGCCCGTGACGCGTTCACCTCCGGGATGAACGTGTTCGCCGCCGCCAGCGCCGTCCTCATGGCCGGTGTCGCCCTCTTCATCGTCAAGGCGCTCCGGCATCTGCCGCCCACGGACCAGGAGGAGGGCCGGGACCCGGGCGGTGCGGACGACGGCGCCCGGGACGGGGCCGGGGAAGCCGCCGGGGATTCCGCCGGCGGGACGATCGGCGCGAGGTCCTAGGAGGCGGTCGTGCGCAAGGTGATCCTGTACATGAATCTGACGGTGGACGGCTGTACCGAGGGCCCGGATGCCGGAATGGACTGGCTGCGGGCCGACGAGAACACCTGGCGGGTCGTCGACGCGCTGCGGGCGTCCTGCGACACCGCCCTCCTGGGCCGGGTGACCTACCAGGAGTTCGAGACCTGGTGGCCCGAGGCGGCCGGCGCCGCGACAAGCTCGCCGCAGGAGGTGTCCTACTCCCGCTGGATCTCCGAGATCCCGAAGGTGGTCTTCTCCACCACCCTGGAACGGGCGGACTGGAACAACACCCGGCTGGCCGCGGACCTCCCGGCCGAGATCGCCCGCCTCAAGCGCGCCCCCGGCAAGGACCTGGCGCTGTTCGGCGGCAACGGTATCGCCCGCTCGTTCTTGCGCGCGGGCCTGATCGACGAGTTCCGTCTGCTGGTCAACCCGACCGTCGCCGGCGGCGGGAAGCCGCTCCTCGCCGGTCTCGGCCGGCGCGTCGATCTGCGTCTGCTGACCGCGGAGGCGTTCCCCACCGGCGTGGTGAGCCTCCACTACGAGGCCGTGCGCCCGCCCGGGGAGGTCTGAACCGCCTCCCGCGCCGCGCGGCGCCGTCCCTCGGAGGGGGAGGGACGGCGCCGCCGCGCGCGGTGCGGGCGCCGGCGTGGCGCGTACGGGGCCGGAACCCAGGCCCCGTTCAGCGACTCCCCGTCCACCCCTCCCACCGCCACAGCCGCCCCGTGCCCGCCTCGGCGCGGACGCCGGAGTCGGACATCTCGAAGCGGCCGAAGTCGAGTACGTAGAGGGCGTTGTCGCCGGGGGCGAAGCCGGTGTCGATGGGGCGGTGGAGGGGCATGCCGGCGGGGAGGCGGTGGGTGGACCAGTCGGACGGGTCGATGCGCAGGAGGCCGCGGCCGGCCCGCGGGCCGCCCGGGGGGACGGTCATGGGCGCCTCGTCGCCGAAGAGGGTGACGACCAGGTGTCCGGCGAAGGACGACGCCGGGGGGACGACGGCGAACTTGGTGGCGGCCGCGTGCGGGGTGAAGGAGACCAGCGGCTTCTCGGGGGCGGGCAAGGTGTCGTGGCCGGCCAGGACGAACGTGGGGTGCGGGCCGCGCACGGGGGCGAACTCCGGTGCCGTGACCGGCCGGTCGCCGATGTAGTCGGGCCAGCCGTACCAGGCGCCCTCGCGGACGTCGAACAGCAGGTCGGGGACGTTGCCGATGGGGCGGCTGCCGCGGTCGTCGGCCCCCTGGTCGACGGCGAGCAGCCGGCCGTCCGGGAGGAAGCCGAGGCCGAAGGCGTTGCGCAGTCCCCAGGCGACGAGTTCCAGTCCGCCGCCGTCGGGGTCGCAGCGCATCACGGCGGCGGTGCAGGGCAGTCCCGCGGGGACGCGCTGCCCGGGGGCGCCGGGCGTGCCGAACGGCTGGAACGCGCCGGTGGTGGTGCGGGCGCCGGGGGTGTCCGCCAGGGGGTCGGCGGTGGTGATGTTGACGCCGGCGAGGACGACGTCGAGCCCCGGTACGTCGTACGCGTGCGGAAGCCGCCCGAGCCAGCCGATTTCGTAGGCGTCCAGGCCGATGATGCCGAGGTTCGACATCGCTCCCTGGGCGAAGTACAGCTTGCCGTCGGGGCCGAAGGCCGCCTCGTTGGTGTGGTAGTTGCCCGGCCCCGGCATGCCCTCGACGACGGTGGAGCGCCGCCCGCCGGGGGCGACGGCGGTGATCCGTCCCGCGCCGCCCTCGGAGACGTAGAGGACGCCGTCGTGCAGGCACAGTCCGGTGACGGGGGCCGCGAACCCGTCGGCGACGAGGGTGCGGGACGTCCCGCCGGGTTCCAGGCGCCATATCCGGCCGCCGGGGGCCGCGCCGGCGAACGGCAGGCCCGATTCGGCGACATGGATCGTTCCGTCCGGGCCGAAGGCCAGGCTCGTCGGGAAGTGCAGTCCGTCCGCGGCGATCACCGGCTCGGGCATCACGGTCCTCCTCGGGTAGGGGCCTTACGGCTCCCCGCGTTGATCCGGTAGCGGTGTCTAACGCGCCCGGGAACGGGCGGGCAAGTGTCCCGGGGGCCGCCCGCGCCGCCCGGGAACCGCCGTACCCGCTGCTCAGAGCGTGAACGGCGGGAGGCAGGGGCGTCCGCAGACCGCACGGGAGAAGAAGATCCCGACCGGCAGCGGCCGGTAGCGTCACCGCCGTGCGGCCGGCCCAGGCCCTGTGGCGGGGCCGTGCCGTCCGCCCGGTGGCGGGCCCCGCGGCGTCCGGTGCGTGGCGGGGTCCCGGGGCACGGGCCGTTTTCCAGCGAAGTGAGGGGTCCTGATGCGGTTGAAGGGGCGGAGCGGTCGCGGGGGCGGGTGGTCACGTCCCGCCGTGGTGGCAGCGGCGCTGTGCGCGGCGGCCCTGGTGACCTCGGGCACGGCCGCGCGGCCCCCGGCGGCCACGGCCGGGCCTGGCCCGTCGCGGACGTGGTCGGCGCCGAACGGGGACGCGGCCGGCACCCGGCATGTCACGGGTCCCCTCGACTCCCGGTCGGCCGGGCGGCTGCGCCCGGTGTGGTCGGTCCCCGTCGAGGCGCCGTCCGACCGGTGGGCGGGCGCCTACGCGGCGACCCCGGTCGTGGCGGGCGGGGTGGTCTACACCCAGGACCTGTCGTCCAACGTGTACGCGATCGACCTGCGGACCGGGCGGCGGCTGTGGACCAAGCGGTACCACTCCCCCACCAACGGCCCCAACGGGGTGAACGTCGGCCGGGGCCGGGTGTACGGGGCGACCGTCACCTCCGCGTTCGCGCTCGACGCGCGGACGGGCCGCGAGCTGTGGCGCCGGCCGCTGATCCGCAACCGGCACGAGGGCATCGACATGGCGCCGGGCTTCCACGACGGGACGGTGTACGTGTCCACGGTGCCGGGGAACAACGACTCGTTCTTCGGCGGTGGCGGGGTCGGGGTGCTCTGGGCGCTGGACGCGGCCACGGGCAGGCCCCGGTGGAAGTGGGACACGGTGCCGGCGAGCCTGTGGGGCAGGCCGGACGTCAACTCCGGCGGGGGCCTGTGGTACCCGCCGAGCTTCGACGGGCGGGGCGGGATGTATGTCGCGGTGGGCAATCCCGCGCCGTTCATCGGCACCAAGGAGTATCCCTGGGGGTCGAGCCGGCCGGGCCCGAACCTCTACACCAACGCGCTCGTCAAGCTGGACGAACGGACCGGGAGAATACGGTGGTTCCGGCAGCCGCTGCCGCACGACCTCTACGACTGGGACATCCAGAACTCCCCGGTGCTGACCAGCGCGGGCGGCAGGCCGGTGGTGCTCGCGTCGGGCAAGACGGGCTTCGTCTACGCCTACGACCAGCGCGACGGCACCCCGCTGTGGAAGACCCCGGTCGGCCGGCACAACGGGCACGACGACGACAATCTGCTGGCCCTGCGCGGTGTGTACGGGAAGCTGCCGAAGATGCCGTTCACCGTGTACCCGGGGGTGCTCGGCGGTATCCCGGCGCCCATCGCGGTGGACGGGACGACGGTGTACGCGGCGGTGAACAACTTCGGTGCCACCTGGACGCGGCAGACGCCGCCGCCCGAGTACCCGCCGTTCTCGAAGGGCGAGGGGGAACTCGTCGCCCTCGACCTGGCGACCGGCGTCGTCCGGTGGTCGCACCGGTTCGACCAGTCGCCGTACGGGGCGGCGACCGTGGTCAACGACCTGGTGTTCACCACGACGTTCGACGGCACGGTGCACGCGCTGCACACCCGGACCGGGCGGCCGGTGTGGCGGGCGAAGCTGCCGGCGACGTCCAACTCGCCGGTGGCGGTGGACGGGGACACGGTGCTGGCGGCGGGCGGTTGGCCGCAGAAGCCGGGCGAGAAGGCGGCCATCGTCGCCTACCGGCCGGTCCCGCCGCGCTGACACCCGGGCGCGGAACGGCGCACGCCGCCGCGGACCCGTGGTCCGCGGCGGCGTGCGGTGTGTGCGGGGCTCAGCCTTCCTCGATGAGCGGGCGCACCTCGACGCCGCCGTCCATGATCGGGACGACCTTGCCGATGGCCAGCGCCTGGTCGAGGTCGCGGGCCTCGATGACGAAGAAGCCGGCCAGTGCCCGGTCGCCGTCCAGGAACGGGCCGTCGGTGACGCCGTCCCCGCGGACGGTGGTGGCGGTGTGCGCCGGCTGCGTCGCGTGGGCGTGCAGGATCTTGCCGCCGAGCTCCTCGACCCGCTCCGGCACCCGCATGTGCTGCTCCATGATCTCCGGCGGGATGTCCGCGACACCGTTGGGAGTCTCCCGCTCGTAGATCAGGATCGCGTAGTGGGCCATGGCCGTCTCCTTGTTCGTCGTCGTGTTCGGCCTTCCACCTCTTCGACGAGCGGGCCGGCCGGGAATCGACAGACGCCGCGGAAAAAGTTCCGGGGGCGCGGGGGCGGCGAACAGCGCACGCTGGGAGATGTCCCCGGCGGGCGCCGGTGCCAGGGTCGGCTCCGGGCGGCAGCGGCCGTCCCCGTACGGCCCACCGATCGAGGAGACCGCCCATGTCCGTCCGCCACGGCCCCGGTGACGCCTGGCCCGCCGATCTGTCGTCGTTCTGTTTCGAGATGCCGCACGGGGAGGACTCCGTCCTCTTCGAGTCCGGCAAGGGCGTGCGGCTGTTCGACGCGGGCGGCCGGGCCTATCTCGACGCGTTGTCGGGGGTCTTCGTCACCTGTTTCGGCTACGACTGCCGGCCCATCGTGCGGGCGATGACCGACCAGTTGCAGAGGATGGCGTTCCATCCGCCGCTGCACGGGACGAACCGGCAGGCGCTGGCGCTGGCCGCGTCGCTGGTGGAGCTGGCGCCGGCGGGGATGACGGCGGCGAAGCTGGTGAGCGGGGGTTCGGAGGCGGTGGAGACCGCGGCGCGGCTGGCGCGGTTCCATCACCGGCGCCGCGGTGCCGCGGGCAAGCTCAAGATCGTCAGTGTCTACCACGGCTACCACGGCGGGACGTTCGGCGCGCTGTCGATGACGGGGGTGCCGGGGGTGGACGGGCTGTTCGGTCCGGGCCTCGCGGACGTGGTGCACGTGTGGCCGCCGGACTGCGTCGAGTCGTTGTGGAACGTTCCCCCGGACGAGGCCGCGGAGTTGGCGGCGACCCTGCTGGAGCGGACGATCGAGGCGGAGGGCCCGGACACGGTGGCCGCGCTGATCGTCGAACCGGTCATCCAGCAGCGGGCGATGGCCACGGGCGGACGCGCGTATCTGTCCCGGGTGCGCGAGATCTGCGACCGCCACGACGTCCTGCTGATCTTCGACGAGATCGTGACGGGGTTCGGCCGCACCGGTGAGCCCTTCGCGGCGCAGACCTTCGGTGTCACGCCGGACCTGCTGTGCGCGGGCAAGGGCGTCTCGGGCGGGTACGCGCCGCTGGCGGCGGTGCTGGTGAGCGGGCGGGTCGCCGAGGTGCTCGACGCGGGCAACGGCACCGTCGTCTTCGGCCCGACGCACACCTACTCCGCCAATCCCCTCGCCTCGGCCGCCGGCCTCGCCGCCGTCACCCACTTCCGCGAGGGCGGATTCCCCGATGTCGTGCGGGCGCTGGCCGGCCGGCTGCGTCCTGGCCTGGAACGGGCCGTCGGCACACGGGGCACGGTCCGTTCCACGGGGCTGCTGTTCGGGATCACGCTCCACGGCGGCGAGGGCCCGGCGCCCGGTGCCCGGGTCGCCCGCGCCTGCCTGCGGCGGGGGCTGATCCTGCGGGGGCAGGACGACTGGCTGACGCTGGCACCGGCGTTCGTGACCTCCGAGGCGGACGCCGAGGAGATCTGCCTGGTCCTCGGCGACGCGCTCGACGAGGTCTGCGGCGCCGCCTGACACCCCGTCCGCCGGAAGGCGGGCCCCATCCCACCCATCAGGAGGTGACATGACCACGGACGACACCCTTCCCGGGGCCGGCGAGGTCTCCGGTTTCTATGACATCGCCACCCAGGTGCTGATCTCCATCTGGAGCGAGAGCTTCCACGTCGGCTACTGGCTGTCCGAGGACGACGAGAGTTCCGACCAGGAGGCCGTCGACCGGATGACGGACGTCCTCATCGGAAAGCTCGATCTGGCGCCCGGGGCGCATGTGCTGGACGTCGGGTGCGGCATCGGTGCCCCGGCCTTCCGGCTCGCGGGCGCCTCGGACGCCACCGTCACCGGTGTGTCCGTCAGCCAGGACCAGATCGACGCCGCCAACCGGCAGGCGGCCGCCCGGGGGCTCGCCGACCGGGTCTCCTTCGCCTGCGCGGACGCGCTGGCGCTGCCGTACGCGGACGCCTCGTTCGACGCGGTGTGGGCCATCGAGTCGCTGATCCACATGGACCGGCCGGCGGCCCTGCGCGAGATGTGCCGGGTGGTGCGGCCGGGCGGTCTGGTGGTCGCGTCGGACATGCTGCGGCAGGAGGAGCTGGACGCGGAGGGCGAGCGGGCCCTGCGCAAGGTCCTCCAGGAGATGGCGCTGACGCCGGTACTGGCCCAGGAGCCGTACCGCGCGATGGTCGCGGAGGCGGGGCTCGACCTCGTCGAGCTGACCGACATCACCGCGCACACCCGGCGGACGACGGCGCGGATGGCCGACTCCGCGCGGCGGCACTACGACACGCTGGTGCGGCGGTGGGGGCAGGCCGCGGCGGAGGTGCTGGACGTGATGCTGTCGCCGGTCGAACTGGGTCAGCTGATCATGGTCGCGCGGCGGCCGGTCGCCCCTGCCGGGTGACGGGACCTCCCGTGCGTCCGGGGTCCTCGGGCGGTTCCCGAGGGCCCCGGACGCGTGTGCTCACAGGTCGCGCAGGCCGTCCCGGCCGCTGCGCAGGTCCTCGAAGGCCGACAGGTCCGGTACGGTCCAGCCGTCCAGGTCGTACTCCGCGAGACAGGCGTCGACGAGTGCGGTGTCCTCGTCGAGGCCGCCGTCGGCCATCTGCGCGAACAGCATCTCCACGCGGGTGTTCTCGTGGTTGCCCGCGTAGTTGCGCTCGTAGAGCTCGTGGCGGCCGCCGAACTCGGTGCCCACGGCGTCCCAGAGCAACTTCATCACCTTGACCCGCTGGACGGCGTCGGCGCCGTTCGATCCCCGCAGGAACCGGTCCAGGTAGGGGCGCAGCTCCGGGTTCTTGAAGTCCTCGGCGCTGGAGTTGAGGTAGATCAGCCCGCTGGCCACGTCCTGCTCGACGATCTCCTTGACGCGCGGATAGCCGATCTGCATGAACCACCGGTAGGCCAGTCCGTAGCGGGGGTTGGGCAGCAGAGCGCCGTTGCGCCATGCCACGGGGTTGCGGGCGGCCGCGTCGGACAGTGCCTGGAACAGGGTGCGCCAGGCCAGCACCTCCCCCAGTCTGCTCTGCACCCCGCGGAACTCGCGGGTCCCGTTGATCTCCAGCGCCTTCGCCAGCAGGCCCGCCAGGAAGCCGAGTTTGACGGCGAGGCGGGTGCAGCCGTGGAAGGTGAAGCGCTCCAGGAAGCCGGAGCGGCCGGCGAACTGCTGGACCTTGTCGACGTCGCCGTAGAGGAAAACGTTCTCCCAGGGGACGAGGACCTTGTCCAGGACGAGGATGGTGTCGTTCTCGTCGAGTCGTGAGGAGAGCGGGTAGTCGAAGGGGCTGCCGGTCATCGCCGCCTGGGCCGCGTAGGACGGGCGGCAGATCAGCTTCATGCCCGGCGCGTCCATCGGCACCGTCGCCACCAGCGCGTACTCCCGTTTCTTGATCGGCAGTCCGAAGTGCGCGATGAAGTTGTAGTGGGTCAGCGCGGAGCCGGTGGCCACCACCTTGGCCCCGCTGACGATCAGTCCGGCGTCGGTCTCCCGCTCGACGTGCACGAAGACGTCCGCGACCTCGTCCTGGGAGCGGTGGCGGTCGACGGGGGGATGGACGATGGCGTGGTTCCAGTACAGGACGTGTTCCTGGGACTTGGCGTACCAGTGCCGCGCGTTGTCGTCGAACGGGGCGTAGAAGTCGGCGTTGGCGCCCAGGGTGCCGAGGAACGACGCCTTGTAGTCCGGGCTGCGTCCCATCCAGCCGTAGCTCATCCGGGCCCAGGTGGCGATGGCCTTCTGGTCGGCGACCAGGTCGGCCACGGTCCGCGGGGTGGTGAAGAAGCGGTGGGTGAAGCCCTCCCGGCCGCTGTCGGTCGGGGCCGTGAGGTCGCCCTGCCATCGCGGGTCGTGCAGCGCGTCGTACATCCGTGCCGTCATCCGGACCGGGTTGTGGAACGCCGGATGGGTGGTGACGTCCTTGACGCGGTCGCCGTAGAGATAGATCCGGCGGCCGTCCCGCAGGCTCTCGATGTACTCGTCGCCCGTCATGGGGCGGGTACCGCTCCGGTTCTCCGCCGCCGTCGCCCGGTCGTCGTCGCTGCCGGTCATCGGGTGTCCCTCCTCCTGCCGTCGGCTCCGCGAAGCTTCGCGGTGCCGGTGGCCGGCTGTCTTCTTCGTATGTGCGGTACGGGGTGTCTCACCCGGTCGCGCCGGCCGTCCGGGCGCCGGCCCGGCGTGCCGCGGTCAGGGCCGCCCAGGCGGTGAGTTCGACCAGGGCGGTGTCGTCGGTGCGTCCCGGGCCGGCGCGGAAGGCGTCGATGTCGGCCGGGAGGACCTGGTAGGAGGCGAGGGCGGTCAGCAGTGCCAGGCGTCCGGCGGGGCGCAGGGCGGGCGGCAGGCCGGCGGCCGCTTCCGCCGCCCAGGCGCGGTGGGG
>NZ_JCANQV010000138.1:0-15455 GCF_059553635.1 Candidatus Streptomyces philanthi | reverse complement strand
CGGACCTGGTCGGAGATGTGCGAGGTGCCGTTGCGGGCGTCGTAGCGGGCGGCGGTGGCCAGGGCCTCGTCGGTGGCGTGCCGCAGCAGGGCCGCGGCGGTCCACCGGGTGCCGGCGGGGCCGGGCACCTGCTGGTCGCCGTGGCCGAGTTCGGTCAGCCGCCGCATCAGCAGGGCGGCGCAGGTCGTCCAGTCCAGGTATGCCATGGTGTCGCCGCGGTTGCCCCAGCGGGCGGTCTGCTCGGCGAGGATCTCCAGGCCGCGTGGTTCGTTGCCGGTGAGCGCGCAGAACTCCACGTGGGAGGCGAGGGAGCTGCCCAGGGCCTCGTCCGCGCGGGTCATGCGGTAGCCGCGCAGGTGGTGGGCGCGGGCCTCGTCGGCGCGGCCGAGGCGGACCAGCGGCAGCAGGGACCAGGCGAGGGTCTCCTGGGGTTCGCGGTTGCAGCCGTGGGTGCCGTCGAGGACGGGCCGCCACCGTTCCAGGGCCGCGGCGTCGTCGCCGTGCTCCTGTTGCCAGCGTCCCTGCTCGCCGTGTTCGCAGGCCAGGCAGTCGGACATCGCGTCGCGGTCGGCGGCGAGCCAGGCGGCGTAGGCGCGTTCGGCGCGGGCGGTGTCGCCGACATGCCGGGCGATGGCCAGTTCACCGGAGTGCACGGCGCGTTCGGAGTAGCCGGCGACGCGGTAGCGGCGCCGCATCTCCTCCAGCCACTCCTCGATCGCGGCGAGCGGCACCTGCGGCTGGTCGCGGGCCTCGGAGGTGATCCACTTGAACATCCAGTGGAGCTGTCCGGTGTCGTGCTCGTCGAAGTCCGAGGGGTTCTCGTCCCACATCCGCAGCAGCCGCGCGAACGGGACGAACACCTTGTCGCACTCGGCGCTGAAGCAGTACGCGTCGATCTGCGCGATCAGCGCCTCGACGAGCAGCGGGCGGTCGCCGAGGTCGGCGGCCTCGGTGGTGAGGGCTTCGGCGCGGGCGTTGCGGGCGGTGCCGTAGGGCTCGTCGTCGAGCGCGAAGACATCGGCGCGGATCTCGTCGCGGCCTCGGGCGGTCATCGTGCGTCTCCTGCGGGTCGTTCGGTGGGCTGTGCGGGTTCCTGGGGGCGTACGGCCCAGTCGAGCAGCCCGAGGAAGGCGCGGTTGAGCAGGGCCGAGTCGGCGGGGCGCAGCGGACGCCGCGACATCAGCAGGGCCTGCCCGTACAGCGCCTCGGCGGCGGTGGCGGCGAGTTCCGGTGCGGTGGCGGCGGCCATGCGGTGCACCAGCGGGTTGAGGTGGTTGACGACGAGGCGGGCGCGGGGGGCGCTGCCGCGGAGCGAGCCGAGGATGCCCGCCCACAGGCCGTCGGCGGCGCTCTCCTCCTCGGCGCGGGCCCGTTCGTGGCGGGCGTCGCGGTCGTCGAGGTAGAGGGCGGGGACGGTGACGGGCTGGTAGGAGCGCAGCACCACGTCGCAGCCGAGGGGTTCCAGGGCGCGGCGGGCGGCGGCGAGGAACGGCGCGAGCGCCAGTTCCTGGCCGGCGTCGACGGCGTCGAGGTGGGCGGTGACGGTGTCGGGGTCGAGTTCGGCGACGGCGGTGCCGGGGCGCACCGTGGGCAGCGCTTCGACGAGTTCGGTGTCGTAGGTGTAGCCGCCGTTGACGACGCCGATGCCCTGGGCCGCGGCGATGGCGGCGACCTGGCGGTACTCCTCGGTGGTGCGGGTGTAGTGGACGAGGGGGTGGCGGCGGGCGAACTCGTCCAGGGTGAGGCGGCCCTCGGTGGTCTCGAACGGCAGCCACGGCAGCATCACCCGGAACAGTTCCGCGTCGTGCCGTGCCAGCGACTTCACCCCGACGTGGTGCACGGACAGGAAGTGCGCCAGTCGTTCCTGGTCCTTGGCGGCGAGTTCGGTGAGCCAGTCGCGGATGCGGGCGCCGAGGACATCGCGGACGCCCGCCAGGGTCTCGTCCTCGTAGAGGTTCTCGCGGGAGGCGGTGGGCCGCAGTCCGTCGGCGTCCAGGACGCAGCGGACGAAGAACGCCCAGTCGGGCAGGAGCCCGTCGCCGCGTTCGGTCAGCAGCATCCCCTTGAGGTGCACCCGGTGGGCGCCGCGCTGCGCCGGGCTGACGGCGGTGGGCAGGACGTACGCCACCCCGCGCAGTCCGGCCAGGGGGATGTCCAGCTCGATGGAGTCCAGCGGGGTGAAGCCGAAGGTGTCGCGGCAGTGCGCGGCGAGCGCGGCGCGGCGGTCGGCGGGGCCGGAGTGGGCGCGTTCCCAGACGGCGGGCCGTTCGGAGACGGGGGTGTCGCCGACGCGCACGTCGTAGGGGAGGAGGGAGCCGAAGTGCCGGGCGAGTTCGGTGACGCGCTCGGTGCCCAGCCACTCGCCGGCGCCGGGCCGGGCGGTGAGGTGGACGGTGGTGCCGGGCTCGCTGCGGGCGTCGTCGGGCAGGGTGCGGACGGTGTACGAGCCGTTGTCGCGGGCCCGCCACTCGACGGGCGGGGCGGCGCGGTCGCGGGCGGAGCGGCTGACGACGCGGATCTCCTCGGCGACCACGAAGCAGGCGAGCAGGCCGATGCCGAACTGGCCGAGGAATTCGGTGCGCGCGGACTCCAGGTCGTCGCGCTTGGAGCTGCGGCCGATGGTGGCGAGGAGGCTGTGCATCTCGGCCTCGGTCAGGCCGATGCCGCTGTCCTCGACGCGCAGGGTCCCGTCGCCGGGGTGCAGCCGCACGGTGGCGGGGGCGTCCGGTTCGGCGGCGCGGCGGGCGGTGACGGCGTCGACGCCGTTCTGGAGCAGTTCGCGCAGGTAGACCTTGGGGCTGGAATAGAGGTGGTGGGAGAGGAGGTCGACCAGTCCACGCAGGTCGACCTGGAAGGTGTGGGACATGTCCTCGGCGTTCTGGGCGGGGGGTGGATACGGTGCGGGCCGCGGGCGTGACGTTTCTGCGCGGGTCCGGCACGGCCGGGCCCGTCGCGGGGACCGGGGACGGGCGCGCGCCGCACCGCGTGCGTCAGGGCACGCCCGGCCGTGGCCACCTCTCACACCGGTGGGCACACACCGGGGCGAGCCTGTCAGATCCACCCGGGCGCGGACATCCGTAGAACTACGGAATCCGGCGCGGGAGGTCTCTGCCCTGGGGGCGGAGGGCTCTCGCTGCTGGGACAGCGCGCGTGCCGACGGCCGGGGATCTGGTGAGGCGCACCGCCGGCTACCCCTCGCGGCCCGGCCCGCCGAGGAGGCCGGTCAGGAGGCGGGTGAGTACCGCCGTGAAGTGGTCGGCGGGGGGCGGGCCCGCCTCGGTGAGGGCGGTGGTCAGGCGGGGGTGGGTGCCGGCCTCGGCGAGGTGGGTGAGGTAGGCGGTGCGGCGGCGGTGTGCGGCGGTGCCGCCCCGCTCCTGCTGGACGAACTGCGCGGTGAACGCCTGGAGCAGGGCGAACACCTCCAGCTTCGTCCCGGCGTCGGCGGGATGGCCGTCGAGCAGTTCCAGGACGTGTTCGAGCAGGTCGGCGCCGTGCGGGCCGAGGGTGGGGCGGGCCGCCACCAGGGCGGGGAGCCAGGGGTGGCGGAGCATGATGCGGCGCGTCTGCTGGGCGAGGGCGACGAGGTCGGCGACGCGGTCGCCGGTCGGGCAAACCGGTGTGTACGCGGCGGCGGTCGCGTCGGTCATCAGGTCGAGAAGGTCGTCGCGGGTGGCGACATAGCGGTACAGGGAGGCGGCCCCGGTCCCCAGCGCGGCGGCGACCCGGCGCATGGAGACGGCGTCCAGGCCCTCCGCGTCGGCGAGCGCGGTGGCGGCGGCGGTGATCTCGGCGCGGCTGCGCTCCGCGCGCCGCCCGACGGCCGACTGTTCGGGGCGCATCCAGATCGCCGTGTCGTTCCCGGGGCCGGGCGTCATGGGGGCCGCCTTCCTGGTGTGCGGGTGTACGGGACCTGGTGAGCATGCCCGATGGGGCCGGGGCGCGCGTCCCTTCAGATGGGCCTGCTCATCATGGCGAACACCGTACGCGAAGGGGTAACCTCATTCGCGAACACCGTTCGCCAATGAGGGGGAAGAGCCGTGTCCGTTCCCGAGCACCACCCCACCCGCTGGGCCGCCAACGGCCCCGTACGCCTCGCCCACACCGACCACGGGGGCGCGGGCGGGCGCCCCCTGCTGCTGGTCATGGGGCTCGCGGCCTCACGCTTCTGGTGGCCGCGGGGGCTCATCGACGCCTTCGTGCACCGGGGCTTCCACGTCGTCAGCTACGACCAGCGAGACGCCGGCGAGTCCAGCCGCCTCCCCGACGCCCCCGGCGGCCACCCGTTCGCCACGCTGCTGCGCCCCCGCCCGTCCGCCTACCGCGCCGAGGACATGGCCGACGACGCGATCGCCGTCATGGACGCCGTCGGATGGCGCTCGGCGCATGTCTTCGGGCACTCGCTGGGCGGTCTGCTGGCCCAGCGCATCGCCCTGCGCCACCCCGACCGGGTGCGCAGCACGACCTCGTCGTCCGCGCTGCCGAGCGATGTGCGCGGCCTGGGGGTGCTGCGCTATCTGCGTCCCGGCGTACTGCTGCGGCTGGCGCGGCTGCGGTTCCCCGAGGGGCCCGAGGGCGATCTGGCGCTCGCGCTCGCCGTGGGGCGGCTGCTGACCGCCCCTGACCACCCGTTCGACGAGGACGAGATCCGTGCCCAGGTGGCCCGGGAAGCGGCCCACGGGATCAGGCCGTTCCGCGACCGGCGGGCGCAGAGCCGGCAGATCGGCGCCCCATGGAGCGGCGGCCGGCTGTCCGGGCTGCGCCCTCCCGCGCTGGTCCTGCACGGCGGCGCGGACCAGCTTCTGCGGACCGCGGCCGCCCGGCACACCGCCGCCGCCGTCCCCGGCGCCCGGCTCGTCGTTCTCCCCGGCGTGGGGCACTACCTTCCGCGTGCCGTGTGGCCCGTGTACGCCGACGAGGTCCGCGCCCTGGCGCTCCGCGCGGAGGAGGGCGCCCGGGGGCGGTGACGGCGCGGGGAACGGAGAACTCCGCGACCGTTCCCCGCGAAACCCGAACCGGGAAGCGTATGCCGCGGATTCTATGGAAAGTCCTCGAAAGGCGGGACGTAACATCGGAGGGGGGTTAACGGCCCGTAGTGCGTTCCTCTCGGCTAACTTGGGTCCCGTGTAGATCCAAGATGGTCCGTGGCGGTCATGACCACGGGCGGACACGCCCATCTGGGGGACGCGCAGTGGCCGAAATCGGCATACGGAAGAACGCGGTTCTGGAACGTGCCACCGCCGGAAGCGGCCCGTGGGAAGCGCTTTCCAGACTTCTTGAGGAACAGGAACGGGCACTGGAGAACGGCGCGGAGCACGCCCGTTCCGCCCGTGCCCATATTTCCGCTCTGGCCCTCTGCGGCTGGAAGCCGGAACCGGAAACTCCGGATATCGAGGTCATCACCGATCCCCTCCGGATGACCGAAGTACTGGACAACGCGCCCACCCTGGCGACCCGTCATGTCGCGGCCATGCTCGCGGCGCCGTCCGGCCGCCGGCTGCTCGACCGCGACCTCCCGACGTTACGGGCGGCACGCGAACGCGGGGTGGCGGTGCGGATCATCCGGCAGACCCCGGCGGCGGAGAGCGCGGCCATGGCCGCGAGCGTGAAGAAGGTCGCCCGCCTCGGCGTGGACCTGCGCACCGCGCCCCTCGTGCCGTTCGGCACGGTCGTCGTGGACGACGACCTCGCCCTGGTCATCCCGCTCGACGCCGGCCCCCGCGAGGAACTGGTGATCGTCCGCAACCCGGCCGTGGTCCGGCTGCTGCGCCGGGTCTTCGAGTTCTGCTGGGACGAGGCCCGCGACGGACTGGCCACCGTCCCGCCGCAGGCGCCGCCCCGTGTGTGCCTGCCGCGGGACGGCGACGACGACGCCGATGTCTTCGTCACCGGCGAACTCCCGCCCGTACCGCCGCTGCGGCTCACCGAACAGCAGCGCGTGGTACTGCGGTTGTGGGCGCGGGGACGTCAGGACGCGGCCATCGCCCAGGAATTACAGGTATCCCCCAGGACGCTGCGCCGGATCGTCTCCGCCCTCTTTCGCAAACTCGGGGTGACATCCCGTTTCGAGGCGGGAGTGGTGGCGGCCAGGGTCGACGGCCTGCTGTCCTGAGAGGGCCTTACGGGCATGAGCCGTGGTATTCCGGGGCGCTGTTCCCGGGGCGAATGTTTGCCGGGGGAGAAGCAGGGGTATTGAATGCCGCCCGGTGCGGGGTGTTCCACCGTCGCGGCGGGATAATCCCTGTCCGGGATTTTCCTTTCCCGGGAATTGGCCCGAATGCGATCACGGGCGTCCGCCGGCTCCGCCGTCCGGCGCCGGGCGGGGCGGGTCCGGTGCCCCATTCCCCGGCGGGGTGGCGCGGTGCGTGATGTGCCGCAACGGCGGGGAAACGGCGGTATACGACGGAATTCCCCGCCGGGCGCCGCACCCCGGAGGGCGCGAGCGGGAATGCCGGCGGGGAAGTCCGTTCCCGCCGCACACGGCGGCGGGAACGGTGGTGGCGAGGACGGCAGGGACGCCTGCCGTGCCTCAGCCGGTCACTCGTCCGACTCGTAGAACTGGTTGATCGTCACATCCGGCTCGTCGTCGCTGAACGCCTCGTTGAGCAGCGCGCCACCGACCAGACCGGCCGCACCGGCGCCGATCAGCGCACCGGTGCCGAAGCGACGGGGCTGCTCCGGGGCGCCGCCCGCCTGCTGCGGGTAACCCTGCTGCTGCGGGTAGCCCGGCTGGGCGTACCCCTGCTGCTGGGGGTAGCCCTGCTGCGCCTGCTGCGGGTAACCGGCCTGCGGCTCGGTGTAGAACGGCGGCGGAGTGGTCTGCACCCGCTGCGCGCAGCCGCCGCACGCCTGGATCTGGCGGGGCACGCCCCACTGCGGCGACCACATCACGGGGGTGGCGCCGACGCCGTGGTTCGGGTCGAAGAAGCAGGTCACGGTGGAACTCCCGGTGTTTTGTTGGGGTACGGGAACAGGGGACGCCTGGGGCGCCGCGGCGACCGGCGCCGGCGGGGGCGTCGCCGGAAGCGCCTGCGCCACCGGCGGCGCGGTCTCGGTCGGCGGGGTGTTCACGGCGGGCGGAGCGCTCGCGGCCGGCGGGGCCGGCGCCGGGGCGGCGGCCGGGGCGCTGTCCGCGGTCTCGCGCAGGACGTCCACGCCGTAGTCGGTGGCGATACCGGCGAGCCCGGAGGCGTACCCCTGGCCGATCGCGCGGAACTTCCAGTCCGCGCCGTGCCGGTACAGCTCGCCGAAGACCATCGCGGTCTCCGCCGAGGTGTCACCCTTCAGGTCGTAGCGCGTCAGCTCCGCGCCGGTGTCCCGGTCGAGGACGCGGATGTGCGCGGCGGCCAGCTGACCGAAGGTCTGGTGGCGCTGCTCGGCCTCGTAGAGCGAGACCGGGAAGACGACCTTCGTGACCTCGGCGGGCACCGCCGCCAGATCGATGTCGATCCGTTCGTTGTCCCCGGCGGCGGGCGCTCCGCCACCGGAGTGACGGACCGAACCGCAGGGGCTGGTGAGGTTGTTGAAGAAGACGAAGTGCTGGTCGGAGAGGACCTTCCCGTTCTGGTCGCACAGCAGCGCGCTGGCGTCCAGGTCGTACTCGGCGCCCGTACCGGGCCCCACCTGCCACCCCAGCCCGACCGTCACGGCAGTCAGGCCCGGTGCCTGCTTGCTCAGCGACACATTGCCGCCCTTGGTCAAGGGCACGCCCATGAGCTTCCTCCACAGCTGTACGGCTTCCCCCGCGTTCATGGCGAACAACGGGGCGCGCCCGCCCGCAGTTCCTGGATTGCGCAATATACAAAAAGGCGAGGTGACAAAGGGGTTGGACGCGACACCGCCGGACATGTGGAGCGCAGGGCGCGACGGGGGACACACCAGGCGCGCCGGGCACCGCGCGAACGCCGTCACGCGCCCGTGCCCCGGGAGCGTACGACCTGCCCGCCGCAGCCCGCCGGACCTCACGGAGCGGATTTACGGGATTCATGCGCCGGGACTATGGTGCCTGGGATGTTCGACGCCGCCACGTTTTCCGCCATCACATCAAGACGCGGGATGACGCCCGCGGGTTCCCTCCCGGGGCCCGAGGAGTTCCCCCGCCGCATCTCACCTCCGGGCGGGCACGGGGAGTGCCTATGACACACGACGTACCGCCCCGGGGCGCCCCACGGGTCCCGCTGCCTCCGCCACGGCAGCCCCCCGGCTCCCCGGAAGGCCCGGCCTCCACCACGGCCACTCTCACCCTCACCCCCACCGCCGTCGCACGGGCCCGCCACGCCGCACAGGCCCGGCAGGACACTCCCGCGGGGCCGAAGCCCGGACGGGACGACGGCAGGAAACCCGGCGCCGGGCGCGACGCGTTCTTCGACAACGCGAAGTACCTGGCCATCGTGCTGGTCGCGATGGGCCACGCCTGGGAACCGCTGCGCGGCTCCAGCCGCGCGGCCGCCGCCCTCTACCTCACCGTCTACGCCTTCCACATGCCGGCGTTCATCGTCGTCTCCGGCTACTTCTCGCGCAGCTTCGACATGCGCAAGGACCGGCTCCAGCGGCTGATCACCGGCGTCGCCGTCCCGTACATCCTCTTCGAGACCGCCTACACCCTCTTCAAGCGCTGGGCCGACGACGACCCCGATTACCCCATCAGCCTCCTGGACCCTTGGTATCTGACCTGGTTCCTGGTGGCGCTGTTCGTCTGGCGGCTGACCGCGCCGCTGTGGAAGATCGTCCGCTGGCCCGTCCCGCTCGCCCTCGCCGTCGCGGCCCTGGCCTCCCTCTCCCCGGAGATCGGTGACGACCTGGACCTCCAGCGGGTGCTCCAGTTCCTGCCGTTCTTCGTGACCGGTCTCTGCCTGCGCCCCGAGCACTTCCGTCTCGTCCGCCGCAAGAATGTGCGGATCGCGGCCGTACCGGTCTTCGCCGCCGCGCTGGCCTTCGCCTACTGGGCCGCGCCGCGGATGAACGCCGCGTGGTTCTACCACCGCGACAGCGCCCAGGAACTCGGCTCCCCCTGGTGGAGCGGCGTGGTGATGACGCTCGCCATGTTCGGCTGCTCGATGCTGCTGGTGGCCTGCTTCTTCGCCTGGGTGCCCGGCCGCACGCTGTGGTGCACCGCCCTCGGCGCCGGCACCCTCTACGGCTATCTGCTGCACGGCTTCCTCGCCAAGGGCTCCCGCTTCTGGGGCTGGTACGACACCTACGACTGGGTCCGCACCCCGTGGGGCGCCGTCGTCCTCACCCTGATCGCCGGCACCGTGGTCACCCTGTTGTGCACCCCGCCCGTCCAGCGGGCCTTCCGCTTCGCGATGGAGCCGAAGATGACCTGGGCGTTCCGCAAGGACCCGGTGGCCGGGGCCCGCGGCCGCCGCTGACCCGCCCGCGTTCCCCCGCGCCCGCCCGCCCGTCGGACGGACGCGGGGGAACGTCGTTCCTACGGGCGTCCGGTGTCGTGGTCCGGGCGGACGACGGCGATGCCCTCGATCTCGACCAGGGCCTCGGTGTCCCACAGACGCGTGGCGCCGATGACGGCCATCGCCGGGTAGTCGGTGCCCACCAGGCGCTTCCAGACCCGGCCGATCTCCCGCGCGTGGGCGCGGTAGGCGGCGACATCGACGGCGAAGACGGTGAGCTTGGCGAGGTCGCAGGGGGCGGCGCCGGCCGCCGCCGCGGCGGCCAGGAGATTGCCCAGGGCCCGCTCGAACTGCTCGACGATCCCGTCCCCGACGATCCGTCCCGACGCGTCGAGCGCGGTCTGCCCGGCGAGGAGGACCATCGTCCCGGACGGCGCCCGCACGGCATGACTGAACCCGGTCGGCGGCGCCAGATGCGGCGGATTGACGCGCTCAAGACCGGCCCCGCGCTCCCGGACGCTCCCGCTGCCCGCCGCCGTGCCGGGGGCACTCCCGTTTCCGTCGTCGTCGATGGTCATACCGGACGGTCTCCCTCCGCCGTCGACTCATGGCGCACGCCCAGGGATTGAAACGCCTTCCGCACCTCCTGGGGAAGGGCCCGTTCGGAGATGACCGGATCGCGATCGGGCGGCGGCGCCGGGTGCGTGGAGCGTTTGGCGGCCGGACCCGGGGTGGTCCGACGGTGGCCCCCTCCGCCCGGTTCCCCGCGCCGCCGGTCGGGTGTCGGCCTTTTCCGGGTGCCGATCCGTCATGGCCCGGTCGGGCCCCTGCCGGGGAGCTTAGGCGGTGCCTCGTGTCCGGCCCCCTCTTCGGCGGGGCCCTGCCCGCCCCGTGCGTGTCGCCCCTCGTCATTTCGCGTCCGCGTAGCAGTCCACCACCGCGGTGGTGAGCGGGAAGCGCACCGGTGTCCCGCCGAAGGCGATACGGCCTCCGGCGTCGGCCGCCGCGGTGATCGCCTCGGCGACCGTCCGCGCCTCCTCCTCCGGGCAGTGCACGATGACCTCGTCATGCTGGAAGAACACCAGTTCGGCGCGGAGGCCGGACGAGGCCAGCGTGTGCCGCAGTCCGGCCAGGACCAGCAGCATCCAGTCGGCGGCGCTGCCCTGGACGACGAAGTTCCGGGTGAAGCGCCCCCGGGCGCGGGCCGCCGCACCGCCGCCGGCCGGGGTCTCCTCCTGAGGCAGCCCCGCCTCGTCCGGCGGTGCCACCGAGGCGGGCGGGCAGGTACGCCCCAGCCACGTCCGTACCAGCCGTCCCTCCTCGCCCGCCCGCGCCGCCTCGTCGACGTATGCCACGGCGGCCGGATAGCGGCGGCGCAGATCCGCGAGGTGCTTGAGCGCGTCACCGGACGTCTGGCCGTAGATCGCGCCGAGCAGTCCCAGCTTGGCCTGCGCGCGGTCGCCGCCGAAGGCCCGCGCGGCGAGATCCGCGTACAGGTCCCGGCCGCTGCCCGCCACCTCCATCAGCCCCGGGTCACGGGAGACGGCGGCCAGCACCCTCGGCTCCATCTGGGCGGCGTCCGCGACCACCAGCCGCCACCCCGGATCGGCCCGTACGGCCCGCCGGACGACCTTCGGGATCTGGAGCGCGCCGCCGCCGTTGGTGGTCCAGCGGCCGGAGACCGTGCCGCCCGGCAGATACTCCGGCCGGAACCGCCCCTCGTGCACCCACTGCTGGAGCCACGTCCAGCCGTGCGCGGTGTAGAGCCGGTAGAGCGCCTTGTACGCGAGCAGCGGCGCGACCGCCGGATGGTCGATCCGCTGCAACTCCCACTTACGGGTCGAGGACAGGGCGATGCCCGCCCCGGCGAACGCCCGGACGATCTCCTGCGGCAGATCGGGCCGCACCCGGGCGCCCGCCCCGAACGCGCGGGAGACCTCCTCCGCCAGCTCCGCCATCCGCCGCGGCTCCAGCCCGCCCGGGAAGCGCTCGCCCAGCAGCTCGTCTAGGAGGGCGCGGTGGACGTCGGCCCGCCACGGCACCCCGGCCCGTCGCATCTCCTCGGCGACCAGCATCCCCGCGGACTCCGACGCCAGCAGCAGCCGCATCCGCTCCGGACGGTCCGTCCGAGCCGTCCGCCGCACCTGGTCCGCGTAGACCTCCAGGAGCGCGGTGAGGCCGTCGGTGCCCGGCGGCAGCGGCACCGGGCCGGGCTCGAACAGCGAGGGCTGGGCGTCGGCGGAGCGCGGCGGCGCGTCCTCGGGGACCGGCAGTCCGCGCAGCCGGGCCCAGGCCGCCGCCAGGGAGCGCGGTTGGCCCGACTGCCCCTCCTCATGACCGATCAGCAGGCCCTCGGCGGCCTCGACGTCGTAGCAGCGCCCGACGCGCACCCCCGCCGCGAGCAACCCGCGGTAGAGGGACGCGGTGGAGCGCCAGACCCACCGGTCGACGCCGGGCCGGGAGCGTACGGCCTCCGCGAGCGAGGGCTCGTACGTCACCGGGCCGGCGGGCCGGCCGTCCTGGGCGAGCGGGCAGAGACGCACACCCCCGTCGTCCGTCTCCGCCACCGCCCATCTCATGCCCGAAGTCTTGCACCGGGGTCTGACAATCGCCCTGACCAGCGGTTTCGTCGTGGTGCGCCCGGCCGCCGGGACGTCTTCGCGCGGTGGGTGCGGCCATGTTCACGCGGTCGGGTCACTACCCGGCGCGGGGCGGGGCGTTGAACAGGGGGACGCCGCGAGCGGCCGTCCGGTGCCGCTGCGCCGCCGGACCGGGCCGGGGCGGCGGGTGTGCGGCACGCCCGCCGCGCGACGGCGGACCACGGGCGCCCGGGGCGGGTGGCCTCCCGGGCGCCCGTTCCCTCGGAGGGCTCACCCGGTCGCGGTGATATGTGTCTATGGTTCATCGGCATTCGGGTGAAACGGCGAAACCACACTCTTCCACGCGAGTTGTCCATAGCGCTCCGGATACGGGCATTCCGCTTCGAGAAGGGTAAATCGTGATCAAGAAGGTCCTGGCGACGACGGCCGTGGCCGCGTCCCTCGTCGGCATCTCGGCGACGGTCGCCCCCCAGGCGATGGCGGTCGGTAACGAACACGGAACGTCCACGGTCAACGGCAACGGCGCGAAGACCGCGTACGGCAACTCCACCACCGCGGGCAAGATGAGCCCCCAGCTGGAGCTCATCCAGGGCACGCTGAACAACCTCTGCGTCGGCCTGCCGCTCAAGGCCAACGTCGGCTCGCTCATCGGCCTGGTCCCGATCACGGTCCAGGACGTCGACATCCTGTCCTCGCCGCAGAACCAGCAGTGCGCCGAGAACTCGACGCAGGCCAAGGGCGACGAGCCGCTGTCGCACATCCTGGACGACATCCCGGTCCTGTCCGGGAACGGTGCCGCCAACCACTGACCGGCCGCCGGCCCGGCCCCGGTCCTCTCCTCCCGGGGAGCCGGGCCGTACCTCCTTCCGCCGGGGCCGGGGGGCCGGGACGACTGGCCCCTTCGCGGCGGGAATTCCTTTCGCGGTGTCTCCTCGTACGGACGTCCCGTGACGGACGCGACGGCGGGCGGGTGCGTCCCTCGTTCCGGCCGTCGCGTTCCGGGCACCGGTATCACCGGTCCGATTTTTCCGGGAAGTTCTCCACGGGAGTTTCGTCGGCGAGGGGACATCGTTACCAATATCGGCAGCGGAGTTACGGGCCCGCAGCAATGCGCCCGTGCGGCACGAAGGACGTGCGCGCTTCGATCCGCTGCGGGAAGGGCTGAAAGTGAAGTACACAAAGGCCGCCGTGGTTGCCGCCGGCGCTCTCCTGGCCATGGGTGCCAGCGCTCCGGCATTCGCCGACGCGAAGGCCGAGGGTGTCGCCGCGAACTCCCCCGGAGCCGTTTCCGGGAACAACCTCCAGATTCCGGTCCACGTGCCGGTCAACGTGTGCGGCAACACGGTCGACATTCTCATCGGGCTGCTCAACCCGGCGTTCGGCAACACCTGCGTCAACGACTGATCCGCCGCCCGGCGCATCAGTTTTCCCGACCGGCCCCGGTATGCCGTTCCCGCACCGGGGCCGGTCGGATTCCGGTACGGAAGGAAAGGCGGTCGCCGCGGGCCCCGGAACGTCCGGGATTCCCCGGAGCCGGACGCGGGACGGGGCGCGGGCCGCGGAGTGATTCCCGCGGGAACCCCGTACCGCGCACCGCCGGACACCGCCGGAGAAGGGACAGTGGAAAGTGAATTACGCGAAGTCCGCCGCCGTCGTCGCCGGCACCGTCATGGCGCTCGGCGCGGCAGCGCCCGCGTTCGCCGTCGGCCCGGCCACCCCCGGAGCGCCCCCGAACCTGAGCCTCAACGGCGGCCTCTCGGACGCGCTGAGCAGCACCAACAGAGAGCTGGACGGGCATCAGCTGGTACCGCTCGTCAACAAGGTCAAGCGCGTCACCGGCCATGTGAAGGCCGACCCCAAGGGCCTGCTGACGGAGGCCACGGGCGGCCTCAAGGACGCCCCGCTGCTCGGCGGCCTGCCGCTGCGCAAGCGCACATGACGCCGAGGGCCCCGGAAAACGTCTTCGCGCCCTGAGCGGTGCGTAATTTCCCGCCCGGTGGCGCACCTCGGGTAAAAGTCCATTTGAGTGAATCAGCACAACCCGGCCCCCTTTTTTCGAGTTGGGCAAGGAGCCCGGCCGAAGGGCAACCCGAAAAACGAAGGACACGCAATGATGAAGAAGGTTCTGGCAACCGCGGCAGCGGCTGCCTCCCTCGTCGGCGTTGCCGCCGCTGCCGCCCCCCAGGCGATGGCCGTCGGCAATGAGCACGGCACCTCTTCCGTCAACGGCAACGGTGCGCGCCAGGCGTACGGCAATTCCTCCACGTACGGATACATGAGCCCGCAGATCGGTCTGATCCAGGGCTCGCTCAACAAGCCGTGCATCGGTCTGCCCGCCAAGCTGAACCTCGGTTCCCTGATCGGTCTGGTCCCGATCACGGTCCAGGACATCAATGTGCTGTCCTCGCCGCAGAACCAGCAGTGCACCGAGAACTCGACGCAGGCCAAGGGTGACGAGCCGCTGTCGCACCTCCTGGACAACATCCCGATCCTCTCGGGCAACGGCGCCGGAAACCACTGACGCCCGCGGAACCCGGACCGCCCCGGCCTTCTCCGCCGGGGCGGTCCGGGTTTTCCGCTGCCCTTTTCCGTATGCACGGTGATTGTTATGCGGTCGTGACGGCGAAGGGGCCGGGGAATTCGTTGGGCAGTGCGTGTGGAGGGACGCATGTCCGCGTGCGCGGGTCAACGGGGCCCCGCGCGTGCGGGCATGCCGGCCGGAGAGGGCTCAGGGCCCGCGGCGCCGGACCACGGTTGTGCGGGCCCTGTGTCCTGCCGGGAAGCGGGGTGGGACGGGGGTGTCGTCCGTCGGAGCGACGGGCGACGGCCTTCCGGGGAGCCGGGCACCCGCTGATCGGGTGAGACGGCGCAACCCGGGGGCCGACGGCCGGTTGTCCCGTCAGGGCTTCCGTGCCGGGAGTTCCTTGTACCGAAGGGTTAGAGCGATGAAGAAGATCATGGCGGGCGCGGCGATCGCGGCGTCCCTCATCGGCCTCTCGGCCGCGGCCGCCCCCCAGGCGCTGGCGGTCGGCAACGAGAACGGCACCAGCACGGTCAACGGCAACGGCGCCGCGACCGCGTACGGCAACTCCACGACGCGCGGAGAACTGAGCGCCCAGGCCGGTGCCGTGCAGGGGTCGCTGAACGACCTCTGCCTCGGGGTGCCGGTGAAGGTCAACGTCGGCTCGATCATCGGTCTTCTGGTCCCGGTCACGGTGCAGGACGTCGATGTGCTGTCCTCGCCGCAGAACCAGCAGTGCGCCGAGAACTCGACGCAGGCCAAGGGCGACGAGCCGCTGTCGCACATCGCGAACGTCATCCCGGTGCTGTCCGGGAACGGCGTCGCGAACCGCTGACGGTTCGTCCGTTCCGGGCGGGCCCCGGGATGGCGGCGCACGGCACGGCCCGTACGCGGCGGGTGGGGAAACAGGGGAAAAGGGGAGAGGGGAGGCAGCGGTGCCGGAGCGTGGCGCGGTACGGCAGCGGCTGACGACATGGGTGCTGACCG
>NZ_JCANQV010000137.1:0-15470 GCF_059553635.1 Candidatus Streptomyces philanthi | reverse complement strand
GGCGGCGCTGCGGCTGGAAGCCGCCCGGCGGGCGGACGACGGACTGTGCGGCTCAACGTGCGGCACCCCCTCCCCGGCACGGGAACGGTCGTTCTTTCGCTCATTGGTGTGATGACGTCGCGGCAAGGGGGGTGAAGCGCGGTACCAAGCCCCTCAAAAATGGAGAAAACGCCCGGTCGCCCCGGCCGTCCACCGTGACCTCTGGGAAAATGGCAGACAGGGGCCTCGAAGCGTGATTCTGCGAGGTGGGTCATGCGCATAGCGTTGGCGCAGACGGACTGCGTACTGGGCGAGGTACCGGAGAACCTCGGCATCGCCCGGGAGCGGATCGCGGAAGCGGCGGAGCAGGGCTCCGAACTGGTGGTCTTCCCGGAACTGAGTCTGCACGGCTACCACCTGGGCGAACTCCGCGACGACACGTCCATCGAGACGCGTGATCCCCGGATGCTGGAGCTGAGCACCGTGGGGCCGGACGTTCTGATCGGCTTCCACGAGCACACCAGCCTGCGGGCGTACAACACCGTGGCGTACTGCTCACAGGGCACGCTGGTGCACGCCCACCGCAAGCTCTATCTGCCCAATTACCTGGCCTGGGAGGAGCGCAAGCACGTCAGCCCCGGGCAGTCGATGCGCGCGTACGACCTCGCCAGCTCGCCCACCGGGGGCCGGGGTGCGACGCTGGTGTGCAACGACGCCTGGCAGCCGGTGCTGCCGTGGCTGGCGGTGCAGGACGGCGCGGAGGTGCTGTTCATCCCCACGAACAGCGCGGCGAGCCTGGACCCGGAGGCGATGGACACCGGGCTGTACTGGGACACACTGGTGTCCTACACGGCGAAGATGCTCCAGTGCTGGGTGGTCTTCGTCAACCGCGTCGGCAACGAGCACGGGGCGTCCTTCTGGGGCGGCTCCCGGGTGGTGGACCCGCGCGGGACGGTCGTGGCGCAGGCCCCCAAGTGGGAGCCCGCGCTGGTCACCGTCGACATCGACCCGTCGGAGGCGCGCCGCCAGCGGCGTGCGGTGCCGCTGGTCGCCGAGGCCCGGCTGGGCCTGATCGACCGCGAGGTGCGGCGGCTGATCGAGGAGGGCGGGGACAGCTGACCCGGCCGTGATCAGTGAGTGGCGGCGGACTCCGGGCGGGGCGCGGACTGCTGCCCGCCGGCCGGCTTCTCGTCGCGCAGGGCCTTGGTCTCGGACTTGAGGATGCGCAGCGAGCGGCCGAGGCCGCGTGCCATGTCCGGGAGCTTCTTCGAGCCGAAGAGCAGGACCAGCACGGCGATCACGACGATCAGGTGCCAGGGTTCCAAGGCGTTCCGGAGCATGGGGCGCTCGCTTTCGTGGGGGGTGCCTGCGGACGTTCTGCCCAGTATGACCCGAACGGCGTAGTCGGCCGTGAGGGGCCCGGTCCGGGGTGCTTCCGGACCGGGCCGGCGCCTGTCACCAGCTGGACTTGCGCACCCCCGGCAGGAATCCGGCGTGCGCCTGTGCGCGCAGGCGGACACGGGAGAGGCCGAAGGTACGGAAGTAGCCGCGGGGGCGGCCGTCGACGGCGTCGCGGTTGCGGACCCGGGTGGCGCTGGCGTCCCGGGGCTGGCGGTCCAGGGCTCGCCGGGCGGCGGTCCGCTCCGCGTCCGAGGACCGCGGATCGCCGAGAACGGCCTTGAGGGCCGCGCGGCGGGCGGCGTACCGGGCGACGGTGAGCCGCCGCTTCTCGTTCTTGACGATCTTGCTCTTCTTGGCCATCAGACGTGCTCCCCTCGTGCGCGGATACGCGCGACGGCCGCCTCGATCCCGAGGGCGTCGACGGTCTTGATGCCCTTGGCGCTCAGGGTGAGGCGGACGTGGCGGCCCTCGCTCGCGAGCCAGTAGCGCTTGCGCTGGACGTTGGGGTCGAAGCGGCGCGAGGTGCGGCGGTGGGAGTGCGAGACGGCCTTGCCGAAGCCGGGGCTGCGGCCGGTCAGCTGGCAGTGGGCGGACATGGTGAGACCCCTCCGAACATGCTATTGAAAATGGAAACCATTTCCGTATACTACCCGCATGGCCCGCAACGAACTCCGGCCGGTCGTCAAGCTCCGGTCCACCGCCGGCACCGGCTACACGTACGTCACCCGCAAGAACCGCCGCAGCGACCCCGACCGCCTCGTCCTGCGCAAGTACGACCCGGTCGCCCGCCGCCACGTCACCTTCCGAGAGGAGCGCTGAAGCACGCCATGAAGCCCGGAATCCACCCCGCCTACGGGCCCGTCGTCTTCCGCGACCGGGCCGCCGGCTTCGCCTTCCTGACCCGCTCGACCGCCACCGGCGACCGGACGATCACGTGGGAGGACGGCCGCACCTACCCCGTGGTCGACGTCGAGATCTCCTCGGCGAGCCACCCCTTCTTCACCGGCACCGCCCGGGTGCTGGACACCGCGGGTCGCGTCGAGCGGTTCGAACGCCGCTACGGCAAGCGCGGGGCCCGCTGATGGAACGCCTTCCCGTCGTCCTGGTCGGCGGGCTGCACGCCGACGCGCGGCAGGCCGTGGTCACCCGCCTGCTGCGCGCCGTGCCGGGCGGCGTCGCCCTCCACCACGACCTGACCCCGGCCGCCGCCGACGGCACCGTCCTGCGCACCGTCCGCGACGCCGGCGGCACGCTCGACTCCGGACGCGCGCCGCTGGTCAACGGCTGCGCCTGCTGCGCGCTGCGCGAGGACCTGGTACCCGAGCTGCAACGGATCGCCGCCGGCCGGACCCGCCGGCTCGCCGTCGTCGAACTGTGGGACTCCGTCGAGCCGCAGGCGATGGCGGAGGTCGTCGCCGCGCACGCCGGCGAGACGCTGGTACTGACCGGCGTGATCACCGCCGTCGACCCCGCCCTGGTACTGCCCTGCCTCGGCAGCGGCGACGACCTCGCCGAACGCGGCCTGGCCGCCGCCCCCACCGACCGGCGCACCGTCGCCGACACCTGGGCGCGCCAACTGGAGTACGCGCCGGTGCTGGCGCTGGTGCCGGGGGAGGAGCCGGCCGACGAGGCGGACCTGGCGCTGCTCGCCCAACTGCACCCGACGGCCCGCCGGATACCGCTGGACTCCGCCGCTCTGGCGGCCGCCGCGACCGCGGGCTTCGATGTCGGGGCCGCCGCGGCCCGGCAGCACCCGGCCTGCGCCCTGCTGCCGCAGGAGGCCGACGAGGCCGGCGTCACCACCCTCGTCTGGCGCCGCTCCCGCCCCTTCCACCCCGGGCGCCTCTACGCGGCACTGGAGGACCTGACCTGCGCGGCCGCCCGCAGCCGGGGCCGCTTCTGGCTCGCCGACCGCCCCGACACCCTGCTGTCCTGGGACGCGGCGGGCGGAGCGCTGTGCGTGGAGAGCGCCGGACCGTGGCTGGCGTCCCTGCCCGACGCCGCCTGGGAGCTGGTGCCACCGGTGCGCCGGGCCGCCGCCGCGCTCGACTGGCACCCCGAGCACGGCGACCGCGCCCAGCACCTGGTCTTCACCTCCCCCGGCCTGGACCGCGAGGGGCTGACGTCCCTGCTGGACTCCTGCCTGCTCACCGACGCCGAGTACGCGGGCGGGCCGCCGTCCTGGAAAACCCTGCCGCCCGCGTTCGACGCGCTGCTCGACCCCGTCCCGTAGGGACCGCCGCCGAAGCCCGCCCCCGCAAGGAGCCCCACCCATGTCCCGCAAGCGCGACCGCCGCCCGGCGGCCCCCCGCCCCAACCCGCTCGACGCGGCAGGCATCACCTACGTCGACTACAAGGACACCGATCTGCTGCGAAGGTTCCTCTCCGACCGCGGCAAGATCCGCGGCCGCCGGGTCACCCGGGTCACGGCGCGGCAGCAGCGGCAGCTGGCCCGCGCGGTCAAGAACGCCCGGGAGATGGCACTGCTGCCGTACGCCGCACGCTGAGTCCCCGGAGTGATCGGTAGGGGATTTCCTACGTTTGACGCGTAGGGAATCCCCTACGTATCGTCGGGAGGGTGAACGCCACTCCCGTACGGTCCGCCGCCGACCAGGACCGGATCTTCGCCGCGCTCGCCAACGGCACCCGGCGCGAGGTGCTGCGCCTGCTGCGCGACGACGGGCCGCAGCCCGTCCAGCGGCTGGCCGACCACTTCGCGATGCGCCGCCCGAGCCTGTCCGAGCATCTGAAGGTGCTGCGCCAGGCCGGACTGGTGGACGAGGAGCGCTCCGGACGGCAGCGGATCTACCGACTGCGGGCCGCCCCCCTCGCCGAGGTCCGCGACTGGCTCGGCCCCTACGAGCGGTTCTGGCACGCCAGGCTCACGGACCTGGGAGAACTGCTCGACCACCTCCCCGAGGAAGAAGCACGATGACCACCCCCCACATCACCCCCGACGACGACCCGACGACCCTCCGCGTCGCCCGGTTCCTGCCGCATCCGCCCGCGAAGGTCTGGCGGGCGCTCACCGAACCCGAGCTGATCGCCCGGTGGATGATGCCGGGTGACTTCCGGCTGGAGGTCGGCCACCGCTACACGATGACGACGCTGCCCCGGCCGGGCGGCAACTTCTCCGGCGCGGTCGTCGCCGAGGTGCTCGCGTTCGAGCCGGAGCGGATGCTGCGGATGCGCTGGCGCGACGCCGACGAGGGGCAGGGCAATCGCGCCGACTGGAAACTGACGTGGACCCTGGAACCCGAAGGGCGCGGCACACGTCTCTTCCTCGTCCACGAGGGCTTCGACCCCGACGACCCGTTCCAGATGCAGGCCCGCCGCATCATGGGCGGCGGTTGGCGGTCGATGGTGAGCGAGAGGCTGGGGGAGGTGCTGAGCACGCTGTGAGTACCGCCACTCAAGAGGCTCGTGAGGCGGTCTTGACGTTCCGTCCGGGGCCGGACCCTCGACGAGCTGTGACCGTGTCGGCACCCCCTGTCGTGCACGTGCATCTGCGCATGCATCTGCACGTGAACGCGACTATGATCCCGGGCAGTTGACACCATTCATCACCGGGAGACCCCTGTGCCCGACGCATACAACGGCATGGCCGCGACGGATCTCCGTGACGCGGCCTGGCAGAAGAGCCGGCACAGCAATTCGCAGGGCTCGTGCGTGGAGTTCGCCAAGCTCCCCGGCGGGGAGATAGCCGTCCGCAATTCCCGTTTCCCGGACGGCCCCGCGCTCATCTACACCCCGGCCGAGGTGGAGGCGATGCTGCTCGGCGTCAAGGACGGGGAATTCGACCACCTGGTGCGCGGCTAGGACGGCGCGTGCGAACGGGCCGCCGCCCGAAAGACCCTCGGGTCCGGGCGGCGGCCCGTTCGCATGGGACCGGGTCCGCGGGTTCCGCGTGGTCAGAGGCGGTGCCGGACCTCGCGCGGGGCCTTTGGCGCGCGGCCCTGCGGCAGCCGGAACAGCGCCCAGACGACCTTGCCGTGCGGCGCCCCGGACAGCGGGTGCCAGCCCCAGCTGTCGCTGAAGGACTCCACCAGGCACAGCCCGCGCCCCGACTCGTCGGACGAGTCGGCGTCACCGGTGACCGGCGAGGCGTCGCTGGGGTCGCGCACCGCGCACACCAGCCTCGACGACCAGCGCATCAGGTGGAGACGGGCCGGGGGAGCGCTGCCGGCCAGCTCGGGAGCGGCGAGCACGGCATGCCGCAGGGCGTTGGTGACGAGTTCGGAGACCACCAGGCCGACCCCGTCGAAGAGGTCGTCCAGGCCCCAGCCGCAGAGCGTGTCGCGGGTGAACCTCCGCGCTCCGCCGACCGATTCGTACCGCGGCGGGAGCGTGCAGGACACGGAACCGGAGACGGACAAGGGGTCGATGGGAGGAAGGCCCTGCCACAACGGCTCTAGGGTCAAAACCTTGGTCCCCATGCGAGGCACTCCTGGCGTTCGCGGACGTCATGACCCTGGCCGGTCAGCCGGATCTGGCGGATCTTTCACGAGCGTGCATGCGTGCGCAGCCCATCGTTCCCAATGCGTACGCCAGATGCAAGGGCAGATGCACGTGCACGCGTCTTGATTGCGTAGGGGCGGTCGGATTCGCGCGCAATTCTTCTTCAGGGCGGCGTGGGCGTGCCTCGGGCGGACCTCACATATCAGTAACCGCACGAGCACTCAACGGTGCCCGGACGTGGCAGACTGCGGCCCACTGTTGGACGGGTGGGGCCACGGGAGGGTCGGAAAGGTGTCCGCAAGTGAGTCGAGCGGGTCGGTGGTGAGGCGCATCCTCCTGGGATCGCAACTGCGCCGGCTGCGCGAATCGCGCGGGATAACCCGTGAAGCGGCGGGCTATTCGATCCGCGCGTCCGAATCGAAGATCAGCCGCATGGAGTTGGGCAGGGTGAGCTTCAAGGCACGTGACATCGAGGACCTCCTCACGCTCTACGGCGTCGGCGACGCACGCGAGCGGGAGGCGCTGCTGGCGCTGGCCAAGGAGGCCAACATCGCCGGGTGGTGGCACAGTTACGGCGATGTGCTTCCGGGGTGGTTCCAGACATATGTGGGTCTGGAAGGAGCCGCGTCCCTCATCCGTATCTACGAGGTGCAGTTCGTCCACGGACTGTTGCAGACCGAGGAGTACGCGCACGCCGTCGTCAGCCGCGGCATGCCCGGCGCCCCGGCCGCGGACGTGGAGCGGCGGGTGGCGCTGCGCCAGGAGAGGCAGAAGCTGCTGATAGCGGAGGACGCGCCGCATCTGCACTGCGTACTGGACGAGGCCGCGCTGCGCCGCCCGTACGGCGGACGCGGGGTGATGCGCGGCCAGATCGCTCATCTGATCGACATCTCGGAGCGGCCCAATGTCCGGCTCCAGGTGATGCCGTTCAGCTTCGGCGGGCACGCGGGCGAGAGCGGTGCCTTCACGATGCTGCGGTTCCCCGAGTCCGACCTCTCGGACCTCGTCTACCTCGAACACCTCACCAGTGCGCTCTATCTCGACAAGCGCGAAGAAGTGGGCCAGTACGAGCGGGTCATGTCCCGTCTCCAGGAGGACAGCCCGAGCCCCTCGGAGACCAGGGATCTTTTGCGTGGTCTGCTCCAACTGACCTGACTCGCGGGTAGGATGACGGAGGATCACTCCCCCCGCAGAGCCCCACAGAATAGGGATGCCATGTCCTTCTTCGCCGACCTGGCCCACCAGTTCATCGACGGCGAGTGGCGAGACGGCAGCGGCTCGTGGGACATCATCGACTTCAACCCCTACGACCAGGAAAAACTGGCCTCGATCACGGTCGCCGGAGTGGACCAGGTCGACGAGGCGTACCGCGCCGCCGAGCGCGCGCAGCGGGCCTGGGGCGAGGCCACCCCGTACGCCCGGCGGGACGTCCTGGAGCGGCTGCTGGGGATCATCGAGGAGCGCACGGACGAGATCACCGAGGCGCTCGTCCTCGAACTGGGCGGCACCCGCTTCAAGGCGGCCTACGAGGTGCGCCTCGCCAAGGAGTTCGTCCGCGAGGCCGTACAGCTCGCGATGCGGGTCCAAGGACGCATCCTGCCGTCCCCGGTGGAGGGCAGGGAGAACCGCGTCCACCGGTTGCCGGTCGGCGTCGTCGGGGTGATCGGACCCTTCAACTTCCCCTTCCTCGTGACGATGAAGTCGGTCGCGCCCGCGCTCGCCCTGGGCAACGCGGTGGTGATCAAGCCCAACCAGAACACCCCGATCCTCGGCGGCGGTCTGATCGCCAAGCTGTTCCAGGACGCGGGGCTGCCGGACGGACTGCTGAACGTCCTGGTCACCGATATCGCCGAGATCGGGGACGCGCTGATCGACCACCCCGTGCCCAAGGTCATCTCGTTCGCGGGATCGGACCGGGCCGGCCGTCACATCGCCTCCGTCAGTGCCGGCCACTTCAAGCGTGTCATCCTCGAACTCAGCGGCAACAGCGCGCTGATCGTCCTCGACGACGCCGACATCGACTACGCGGTCGACGCCGCGGTCTTCAGCCGCTTCGTCCACCAGGGCCAGGTCTGCATGGCCGCCAACCGGGTGCTGCTGGACCGCCGGATCGAGGCGGAGTTCACCGAGAAGTTCCTCGCGAAGGTTGCCGCGCTGCGGACCGGCGACCCGCGCGACCCGGCCACCCACATCGGTCCGCTGATCAACTCCTTCCAGGCCGAATCGCTGACCGCCCTGGTCGACCGGGCGATAGCCGACGGCGCCACCGCGCTGCTGCGGGGCCGGGCCCGGGGCAACCTCGTGGAGCCGACCGTGCTCACGGGACTGCCGGGCGACTCCGGTGTCCACGGCCGGGAGATCTTCGGCCCGGTGGCGCTGCTGGTGCCCTTCGACGGCGAGGACGAGGCCGTACGGATCGCCAACGACTCGCCGTACGGCCTCAGCGGGGCGGTGCACACCGCCCGGGTGGAGCGCGGGGTGCGGCTGGCGCGGCGGATAGAGACCGGCATGATCCACATCAATGACGGCACGGTCCAGGACGAGCCGCTGGTCGCGTTCGGCGGCGAGAAGTTCTCCGGGCTGGGACGGCTGAACGGGGAGTCCACGGTGGAGGCGTTCACCACCCAGAAGTGGATCTCCATCCAGCACGGGCGGAGCACCTTCACGTTCTGAGGACCGGCCGGTCAGTGGTGGAAGGCCGTCGCCACGCTCTCCGGACGGCCCAACGGCCCCGGCTGGCGGCGCAGTTCGGGCAGCAGGCGCTCCAGGTCCGCGAGGAACAGGTCCGCGAGGTCCAGGGAGAAGCCGTTGCGGCACACCACACGCAGCACGGAGAGGTCCTCGCGGTGCGGGGGGAAGGTGTACGCGGGGATCAGCCAGCCGCGCTCCTTCATCCGCCGGGAGACGTCGAAGACGTCGAAGGCGGTGACGTCCTTGGCGGTGGTGAAGGCGAAGACCGGTAGCTCGTCGCCGCGGGTGAGCAGGGTGAAGTCGCCGAGGGAGCCGATGCGGTCGGCCATCGAGCGGGCCACGTCGCGGGTCGCCTGCTGCACCGCGCGGAAGCCGGAACGGCCCAGCCGCAGGAAGGTGTAGTACTGGGCGGCGACCTGCGCGCCCGGCCGGGAGAAGTTGAGGGCGAAGGTCGGCATGTCGCCGCCGAGGTAGTTGACGCGGAAGACCAGCTCCTCCGGGAGCGCGTCGCCGTCCCGCCACAGGGCCCAGCCGACGCCCGGGTAGACCAGCCCGTACTTGTGGCCCGAGGTGTTGATGGAGGCGACCCGCGGCAGCCGGAAGTCCCAGCACAGGTCCGGGTCGAGGAACGGGGCGATCATCGCGCCCGAGGCGCCGTCGACATGGACCGGGACGTTCAGGCCGGTGCGCTCCTGGAGGTCGTCGAGCGTCGCGCACACCTCGGCCACCGGCTCGTACGAGCCGTCGAACGTCGAGCCGAGGACCGCGACGACGCCGATGGTGTTCTCGTCGCAGAGCGCGGCGGCCGACGCGGCGTCGAGGTGGAAGCGGTCGCCCTCCATGGGGACCTGGCGGGCCTCGACCTCCCAGAAGGTACAGAACTTCTCCCAGCAGACCTGGACGTTGGCGCCCATGACGAGATTGGGGCGGGCGACCGGGTAGCGGTGGGTGTTGCGCGTCATCCAGCGGCGCTTGAGGGCCATCCCGGCGAGCATGCACGCCTCGCTCGACCCGGTGGTGGAGCAGCCGATCACGGCGGACGGGTCGGGGGCGTGCCACAGGTCGGCGAGCATGGAGACGCAGCGCCGCTCCAGTTCCGCGGTGCGCGGGTACTCGTCCTTGTCGATCATGTTCTTGTCGCGGCACTCGTTCATCAGGACGGCGGCCTGCGGCTCCATCCAGGTGGTGACGAAGGTCGCGAGGTTCAGCCGGGAGTTGCCGTCCAGCATCAGCTCGTCGTGCACGAACTGGTAGGCGGTGTGCGGGGAGACCGGGTCGGCGGGGAGGGTATGGCGCGGCGGGGAGGTCTCCATGCCGGCGACCGGGTCGGCCTCGCCGTAGAAGGGGTTGACGGGCCGGGCGGGGCGGGTGCGTTCGCGGGGCGGGGAGCCGCGGTGGAGGGTCATCGCCTGTCGCCTCTCAGTTCGCCGGTACGGGGGCGGCCGCGGAGCCGGCCTTGAACGCCTTGGTGATCTTGACGACGCGGGCGGCCTGGACGCGGGCGGCGGCCCGCGCGGTGTCGTCGACCGGTACGTCCGGGCCGCCGACATGGGAGGTGCCGTACGGATTGCCGTCGCGGTACTTGGCGGGGTCGGTGTACCCGGGGGCGACGAGGATGCCGCCGAAGTGGTGGACCGTCTGGTAGAGCGCGAGCAGGGTCGACTCCTGGCCGCCGTGCGCGGTCGCGGAGGCGGTGAAGCCGCTGTAGACCTTGTCGGCCAGCCGGCCCTGGTGCCAGAGCCCGCCGAGGGTGTCGAGGAACTGCTTGAGCTGGGAGGACACATTGCCGAAGCGGGTCGGGGTGCCGAGGATCACCGCGTCGGCCCAGAGCATGTCCTCGGGGGCGGCCTCCAGGATGTCGGCGGTCGCGGCGGCGTTGGCGGCCCAGGCGGGGTTGGCGTCGATCGCGGTCTGCGGGGCGAGCTCCGCGGCCCTGCGCAGCCGCACCTCGGCCCCCGCGTGCTCGGCCGCGTCCGCGATCAGCTGGGCGAGCTGGGCGACGGTGCCGGTCGAGGAGTAGTAGACGACGGCGACACGGACGTCATGGGGCACAGGGGCGTCGGGCGGGGACATGGACGTACCTCCTGAAACCCGACCTTACGGGCATATGGCACGTAAGGCCCCTGGTGCTGGGCCGGGCGCCTGAGCCACGGTGGCCGCGCGGGCCGCCGCCTGCCGCGCCCGGCCGCCGCTCAGCCCGCGCTCGCCAGCGACAGCTTCGCCGCGAACCCCAGGAATGCCGCCCCGGCGCCCGCCGACAGACCGGCCGTCAGCTTCTTGCGCCGCCGGAAGGTCGCGGCCAGATACGTCCCGCTGAAGATCAGGACCGACAGGTAGGTGAAGCTGAACAGCTGCGCCCAGGCGCCCAGCGTCAGGAACGACAGCACCGGGTGGGCGTAGGACGGGTCGACGAACTGCACGAAGAAGGAGATGAAGAACAGGATCGCCTTCGGGTTGAGCAGACTGACGATCAGCGCCCGCCGGTAGGGCCGCTCCTCGGGCCCCTTGCGCTCCCGGGCCCCCTCCTCGCGGGCCGCCGCGCGCACCGCCCGGCCGCGCCACAGCGCCACCGCGCCGCGCAGCATCCCGAACGCCAGCCACGTCAGATACCCGGCCCCCGCGAACTTCACGACCGCGAACAGCACCGGGCTCGTCTTGAGCAGCGACGCCACCCCGCCCGCCGACAGCGTCATCAGCACCGTGTCACCGCACAGCACCCCGGCCGCGGCCCGGTAGGCCACCTTCGGGCCGCGCCGTGCCGCCACGGAGACGACGTAGAGCGAGTTCGGTCCGGGCAGCAGAATGATCAGCGCGAGGCCCGCCAGATAGGTGGGCAGATCCGTTATCCCCAGCATGGAGCGCAGGATCTCACCCGGCGTCGGACGCCTCGCGGGCCTTTCCACGATGCGGACGTGTGCCGCGCGCACGGCGGTGCGCCGGGGGCGCGTGCACCGTTCCCCGGGCCCCGTCCGCGTCAGCTCTGCGGGGCGATCACCACGGCCGTGCCGTAGGCGCACACCTCGGTGCCGGTGTCGGCGGCCTCCGTCACGTCGAAGCGGAACGCCAGGACCGCGTTGGCGCCGCGGGCGCGGGCCTGTTCGATCAGCCGCTCCATCGCCTGGTTCCGCGTCTCGACCAGGGTCTTGGTCAGCCCCTTCAGCTCGCCGCCGATCATCGACTTCAGGCCGGCGCCGATCTGGCTGCCCAGGTGCCGGGAGCGGACGGTGAGCCCGAAGACCTCACCGATGACCTGCCGCACCACATACCCGGGGACGTCGTTCGTCGTGACCACCAGCACGTCCGACTGGGGCTGCTGCCCGCCGCCGTACTCCTCGATTCCCATGTCGTGAACCTCCTCGGGAAAAGGATCACCCGGGACGTCCCGGCGGTCCAGTCGCGGGCCCCGTACGGGGCTGGAACCTCGGCCCGTCACACGGCGTTGATAGCTTTGGGCCGCACACCGTGCCCCCCGCCCCGTCGCCCGGAGTCCTCGCACCGTATGATCCGGCGCCCTGACCCAGGAGCCTCCTTTCCGTGAACACCCTCGCGCTCGGCCCCCAGTGGCTGGACCCGGACTACCTGATCGCCACGTTCGGCCTGATAGGCGTCCTGGTCATCGTCTTCGCGGAGTCCGGCCTGCTCATCGGCTTCTTCCTGCCGGGTGACGCCCTCCTCTTCACCACCGGGCTCCTGGTGACCACCGGCAAGCTGGGCAAGCCGCTGTGGCTGGTGTGCACCCTGATCGTGCTGGCCGCGATCCTCGGCGACCAGGCCGGCTATCTCTTCGGCCGCAAGGTCGGCCCCTCACTGTTCAAGCGGCCCGACTCCCGGCTGTTCAAGCAGGAGAACGTCGAGAAGGCCCATGACTTCTTCGAGAAGTACGGGTCCAAGTCGCTGATCCTGGCCCGTTTCGTCCCGATTGTCCGGACGTTCACCCCGATCATCGCCGGTGTGAGCCGGATGAACTACCGGTCCTTCCTCACGTTCAACGTCGTCGGCGGTGTCCTGTGGGGCGCGGGTGTCACGGTGCTCGGCGCGCTGCTCGGCAATGTCGAGTTCGTGCACAAGAACATCGAGGCGATGCTGATACTCATCGTGCTGATCTCGGTCGTGCCGATCGCGATCGAGTTCCTGCGGGCCCGCGGCAAGGCGAAGCGGGAGGCCACCGCGGCCGGCGCCGCCGGCGGCGCGCCCCGGCAGGCTACCGGCGGAGACACACGGCGCGGGAGGCACGCCAGGCGGTGACCCGCGCCTCTTCCGCCCCACCCCCCGCCCCGCGTGTCCCGACCGGGCATCAGGCATCGTGTCCTTGACGATCGGCAGGAGGCGTACGAGGAGCGAAGAGACGTGGCGTCGGAATCCCAGCGCGTCCAGCGCGGCAGCAACGGCCAGCACAGCTCGCCCGGCCACGGCCAGGCGGAGCCCCACGAGGAGCGCAGACCGCACCCGGAGGACACCCACAGCGCGTTCACCCCGCCGCTCGGTGTCCCCGCCCCGCCTCCCCCCGAGGACGAGAGTCCCACCTCCGAGTTCGCCCTGCCCGAGGGGCTGCGGCACGAGGCGCCGGCCGGGCCGGAGGGCTCCGCCTTCGCGCCCCCGAGCGGCACCACCACGGGCCAGACCCCGCTGCCCGCCTACCCCGCGTTCACCCCGCCGCACGGCATCCCCGCCCTGAGCCTCACCAAGGAGGCGCCCTGGCAGGACCGGATGCGGACCATGCTGCGGATGCCGATCGGCGAACGCCCCGTCCCCGAGCGCGCCGAACGCGCCGAGGAGGGCGGGCCCGCCGTGCCCCGGGTGCTCGACCTGACCCTCCGTATCGGCGAGATCCTGCTGGCCGGCGGCGAGGGCGCCGAGGACGTGGAGGCGGCGATGTTCGGCGTCGCCCACGCCTACGGGCTGGAGCGCGTCGAGCCGACGGTCACCTTCACCCTGCTGTCGATCTCGTACCAGCCGTCCCTGGTGGACGACCCCGTCACCGCCAGCCGCACGGTACGGCGCCGCGGCGTCGACTACACCCGGCTGTCCGCCGTCTTCCGCCTCGTCGACGACATCACCTCCGAGGGCATCAGCCTCGAAGAGGCGTACCGGGGCCTGGCCGAGATCCGCCGCAACCGGCACCCGTACCCCACCTGGGCGCTGACGCTGGCCTCCGGGCTGCTCTCCGGCGCCGCTTCGATGCTGGTCGGCGGCGGGCCGACGGTGTTCGCCGCGGCGGCGGCCGGGTCGATGCTCGGCGACCGGCTGGCGTGGCTGGCGTCGGCGCGCGGGCTGCCCGAGTTCTACCAGTTCGTCGGGGCCGCGATGCCGCCCGCCGCGATCGGCGTCGGCTTCGGCCTGGCGCACGCCAATGTGCAGGCGTCCGCGGTGATCACCGGCGGACTCTTCGCGCTGATCCCCGGACGCGCCCTGGTCGCCGGGGTGCAGGACGGCCTGACGGGCTACTACATCACCGCCTCCGCCCGCCTGCTGGAGGTCGTCTACCTCATCGTCGGCATCGTGGTGGGCGTGCTCAGCGTGCTGTACATGGGCCTCCAGCTCGACCCCGAACTCGAACGCCTGAGCCCCGAGCGGGCCCTGGGGAGCTTCAACGACCCACCGGTACAGATCGTCGCGTCCATGCTGCTGGCGCTGGCGTTCTGCGTGCTGCTCCAGCAGGAACGCCACACCGTCGCCTTCGCCACCCTCAACGCCGGTGTGGCCTGGGTCGTCTACGGGGCCCTCGCCAATGTCGCCGGGGTCAACGCCGTGCCCTCCACCGCCATCGCCGCCGGCCTCGTCGGTCTCTTCGGGCAGCTGCTGTCCCGTTACCGCTACGCCTCGGCGCTGCCGTACGTCACCGCCGCCATCGGCCCGCTGCTGCCCGGCAGCGCCACCTACTTCGGCCTGCTGAACTTCGCCAAGGGCAACATGCTCGACGGCATCTCCTCGCTGATCAAGGCCGCCTCCCTGGCGCTGGCCATCGCCGTCGGCGTCAACCTCGGGGGCGAGATCGCCCGGCTCGTGCTGCGCGCACCGGGGGCGGAGGGGCTCGGCCGACGGGCCGCGAAGCGGACCCGTGGTTTCTAGGGCGCGGACATCGCGCGCGAGTGCCCGGTACGGCGAACGGGCGGCACCCCGACTGGGTGCCGCCCGTTCGTAGGAAAATCAGCCGGATTCCCGCGGCCCCCGAGCTGGGGCGGAAGGCCGCGGGAGGGCCGTGGTGACGGTCTCCGTCAGTGGGAGCCGCCCTGGGCCTCCAGGCGCTTGAACGACGCCTCGATCTCGGCCTCCGCCTCCGCGCGGCCGACCCAGTCAGCGCCCTCGACGGACTTGCCGGGCTCCAGGTCCTTGTAGACCTCGAAGAAGTGCTGGATCTCCAGGCGGTCGAACTCGGAGACGTGGTGGATGTCGCGCAGGTGCTCCACGCGCGGGTCGGAGGCGGGGACGCACAGCAGCTTGTCGTCGCCGCCGGCCTCGTCCGTCATCCGGAACATGCCGATCGCACGGCACTTGATGAGGCAGCCGGGGAAGGTCGGCTCGTCCAGGATGACGAGTGCGTCCAGCGGGTCGCCGTCCTCACCCAGGGTGTTCTCGACGAAGCCGTAGTCGGCCGGGTAGCTGGTCGAGGTGAAGAGTCGACGGTCCAGGCGGATCCGACCGGTCTCGTGGTCCACCTCGTACTTGTTCCGCGAACCCTTCGGGATCTCGATGGTGACGTCGAACTCCACGGGTGGCTCCTTCATGATCAACACACTGGTCTGGTGATTAAGTGTCCCCCACGCAGGTGTGTGGTGGCGAAAGGGGCTGGTCCGAGATGCCCGAGAGCGGATCATGGCAGGTCAGACGGGAGTCGGCGGAACGCGCCGCACGGCGAGCGGCACGCACCGTGCGCACCGCCGGGCATCTCGCGTACCAGAACTGGCGGGCCGCGCCCCCGGGCGCCCGCCGCACCCTGCGCC